>JAUNFY010000104.1 GCA_030524805.1 Bacteroidales bacterium
TTGGTGCAACCCCTCCGGGGTTGATGATAGTGTAGTTGGGGAAGCCGGGGGTGGCGAGCACCCCCGGTTAACAAAATGGAAGGCCTCCGGCCTTCTGCTTCGGAAAAGGAGACCTAATAATGTTAAATGGGGAAGTTTGCGTGGGACAAAACGGAGATTTGATGGCCTGCTCGGAGATCGGGCCGATACTGAAGCCGGTATTGGGGCCGGTTTTGGGGTTGGTAGCCCCCCGATCTCCGAGCGGGGGTAAGTGGCGCTGGTGCGGGGGTGGAGAAGTTCAGAGGGAATCGGAGCGAATCGAGGGGGTCAGAGGGGCTGGATGCGGACCTGCTCTATGCGGGTGGTCGACATCTTCTGGATGGTGAAGGAGAGGCCGTCGATCTCGAAGGAGTCGCCTTCGGCGGGAAGGGCCTCCGTGAAGTGGAGGATGAAGCCGGCTATGGTGTTGTATTCTTCCGATTCCTTCAGGTCGAGCCCCAGAGCCTCGTTGACAGCCGCTATCTCGGCACGTCCCGACACCTCGAAACTGCCGTCGGCCAAACGCTGGAAGAGAGGTTTGTGGCGGTCGTGCTCATCCTCTATCTCGCCGAAAATCTCCTCCACGAGGTCTTCGAGAGTGGCGAGGCCGGAAGTGCCGCCAAATTCATCTATCACGATGCAGAGCGACTTCTTCTCGGCTATCATACGCCTCATCATCTTATTGGCGAGCATGGTCTCGGGAGTGAAGATGACCGGCTTGATATGCCGCGTCCAGTCCGACTCGAGATTGAACAGCTCGGAAATGTGAATGTAGCCCACCACATCGTCGATGTCTTCACCATAGACCACAATCTTGGAAAGGCCCGTGCGCTGGAAGAGGGCGAGCAGGTCGGCGCGGGAAGTGGCATCTTTCTCCACAGCCACAATCTCGTTGCGCGGGCGCATGCACTCCCCTATCGTGGTGTCTTTGAAATCGACTGCGTTGCGGAATATCTTCACCTCGTTCTCAACCTCCATCTCCGCCTGCTGGGTGGAATGAAGCGACTCCTCGAGATAATCGTCGAGCTGATCGAGAGTGATGAGCGAGGCATCCACCTTGTTTTCCTTAATGCCGAAGAGCCCCATCAGCCCCTTGGTGATGAGCGAGATAAGTTTCGACACCGGATACAGTATCAGATAGATGACATAGAGCGGAAGGGCAAACATCCGCATCATGAAATTGGGATTGATGCGGAAAGCCGTCTTGGGGATGAACTCGCCGCAAAGCAGGATGACGAGGGTGGAGAAGATGGTGTTGGAAATCAGCACGAGCGCCTCCGAAGAGGGGAAACACCGCTCCAGGAAAGGATTGATGAGCACGGAGAGAGTGATACCGTAGACCACGAGCACCACATTATTGCCCACGAGCAGCGATGAGATAAACATATCCTCGTTGCGTGAGAAGCCGGTGATGATGCGGTCGACAAGTCCGCCGCGCGAACCTTCGATCTGCATCCGGATCTTGTTTGACTGCACGTAGGCTATCTCGATGCCGGAAAAAAGGGCTGAGAATACAACCGCTATGATGGTGAGAACCAATGCTACTGTAGTGGACACTTTATATCAGCGTTTTTATGGGGTTATGGTTTTACGTGTTTATAGAATCCTGTGCTGCGCCTATCCCCGGGAGCGGGTATTACCGGCGCATCGACTCGTCGACAGGGAAGATGCCGGTAGGACGGCGGATCGTATACTGCGTGAGGCGGTCGTTGCTTTCAAATCCGTATCCCTCGAGCATCCTGTCGGGAGTCTCTATATGTATAAACGAATCACTGTAGATTTGGTTGCGTCGCTGATCCCAGAAAAGCTGCTGGGTGAGAAACAGTTCGCCCGGCACCTTGGCAAGCTCCACATTGCCGTCGAGCCTCCAGAGGTTCTGGTTCTTGAAAAAGCGGGCGGAATCGGCAGCCACCGTGGCCACGACATTGAACTTGCGGTCGAACTTCTGAAGATACAGCCCCTTCGGGAAACTCCAGTAGGGAGTGTCGACCTCGTCGTATACATTCCAGAGGGGGGAGACAATCTTATATTGCGTGATGCCGGAATCGGAAATGAGGGTAGACACGTTGACGGTAGACATCGAGGGCATGGTGGAGGCGCTGATGCGGGAAGCCACGCCGAGCTTGCCGTCGTCTTTGCATGAAGGCAGGAAGACGACCGCAAACAATGCCAGAGTGAAGAGCAGACCGCAGAATCGGGACATAGCTACAGGGATGCGACGGACCGGAAAGCCGCCGCGGCGGATGGTTGCGACAGAAAAAATCAGTTAATCTTACGTTTATAGAACCACAGCTCGTTGAAGTTCACGCCGAGCATGATGCTGAAAAAGTTTTCAGAAAGCAGATTGACGGGCGACGACTTGCGATGGCGCCATTCGAAACCGAAATTGATCATGGTCTTCGCCTGCGGGGCCGTGAACGCTGTGCCGAGCGAGATGCCATATTCCTTCACGTCGTTGCCGTTGATGCGCAGATAGTCGTCGGTGTAGAATGCTCCGAGGCGGAAAGGCATACGCTCGAGATAGGAGCCACGGATGTTGTGGGTGTACTCTCCGCCGATTGCAAACTTGCGGCGGTCGGAGAAACGTGAGCCCTGAAACACCACCTGCCCTTCCTCATCGACAAGGTCGGAGAACTTGGCTTTCGACCATTGCTGCCATGTGAAGTCGGCCTCCACCACAATCCTGTGGACGCGCTCATGGGTGAACGCAAGTCCGAAACCGAACGACTGGGGCGAGTAGTATCTGTTTTTCATGCCTGCCACGGCGATGGTGTCGGGCGTGTTTGTGGAGTTCAGGTCCTGGAGAGTGAGCCAAGTGTTGCCGTGGAAAGATTTCTTCGGGGCATACGTAACGCCGAGGGTGAGGTCGTTGTTTTTCCCGATAGGCTGCTTATACTGCATGCCGAGCAGCACATTCCAGTCGCGTACTTCCATGATATGCTCGAAAAGCGACTGCCCTACGGTAGAGGGATTGGCATAGACGTCGTTCTGTATGGTGCCGAAATCGTAGGAGACGTTGGCACCTACCGAGAATCCGCCCCAGCGGCCTGAGATGCCGGCGTAGGCCTGGTTGATGCCGCCCGAGCCCTGATTCTCGCGCGTGCCGAACTTGATGTCGCTGCCGAATGAATATCCCACCTGGGTGAGCGGCACCATGCCTATCGACATGCCGACATGCTTCGAGAGCGGGAACTGCATGGTGACGTAGTTGAGGCCGCCGCCTATCGAATTGTCGGAAGAAGCGTCGTCCTTGCTGCGCAGGAATGAGACGTCGGCACCCATGTCCCAGAGGAAAGTGAGGGAGTCGACACATGCGTAGGAAGCCGGGTTCATGGCATTGATCTGGCGGCCTGACTGCATGGCATAGCCTACGCCACCCATCTGGCGCTGCTTTGAAGTGGCGCGGTCGCCCAAGACGCCGTAGCCATACATCGAATATGGCGTGTTGACATCAGCAAGGGCCTGACCGGAAAAAATTAAGAGCGCGGCAACTGCGCAAAAGAATTTACAGATTCTCATTGTATTGATAAATATAAAGCAGACCTTGCGCCATCAGGTCGGGGACGTGAACGGCGGGTATGCGTGAAGATATAGACTTGAAAAGAATGTCGGCGTCGCCCCCTGTCAGCACAAGAAGCGAGCAGCCGTAAGAGTCGGCCATCTGCCTGAAAGTGGCCTCGATCTCATTGCAGAGACCACCCACCACTCCTGCGCGGATGCAGGCTGCGGTGGAGTCGCCGAGCAGGGGCACCTCGCCGCCGCAATCCACCAGCGGCAGGGCGGCCGTATGGCGCGAGAGGGCTTCGAAGCGCAACCTCAGTCCGGGCGATATGCGGCCGCCGAGGAAAGCGGGATCGGCCGAAACCACGTCGAGCGTCACCGCAGTGCCGGCGTCGGCCACTGCCACTGTCTGCCCCTTGCAGATGGCTGCCGCTCCGGCGGCAAGGGCCACTCGGTCGAGGCCGAGAGTGTCGGGAGTGGCATAACGCACCGCAACGGGCAAGGGAGTGGAATGGGAAAGGACGAGGAAACGGCCGTCCATGGCCAGGCGCAGCGATTCAAGTATGCGCGGGTCGATATGGCCTACGGAGCAGAACGCCCCACACGAAGGGGCCCAGCGCTCCACCACCGAAAACACCTCCTCGGCATCGTCGGCCGGAATGCGGCACACTTCGGCGAGAGCCTCCCCCTCGAAAAGGGAAAGCTTATAGAAGGAATTACCTTGATCTACAGCCAGAAACCTATCAGCAGTCATCGCTCGCCACCGTTATCAGTCATTTCCTTCCTCATGCGGGCGGCTATCATCCAGCTCGCCACAATCTGGAGCACGGCTCCGGCCATGGTGAACGCCACTGTCTGGCGCAACACCGCCAGCGGGCCTGAGAATACCGACTGAAAATAATTCAGTTTGTAGAACCAGAAAGCCGCGCCTACAATGAAGCAGACGCCGGCCATGAATTCCATGCGGCGCATGCGGCGGAGACGCAGCGAATCGCCGGGGGCATTGACGTTGACCACCCTTGCGGCGGTGTAGACGAGCGCGCCGGCAGCGTAGACCCAGCCGCCCCAGCTGATGGGATTGCCGAGAAATGTGCCGAAGAAGGGTGCCATCATGGAGAGAAGCACGAGCATCAGCCCGAGGGAGGCTGCAAGCTCCACATATTTGCGCCGCCTGGCAAGCGCGGGAGAGATATATCCTGTAGCAGAATTTTTCATAACATACGTATATACATTAATTATCGCGGGCATTGCTTCGGGGCACGAGCAGGAACACATCTTCCGACTCACGCTTCATGTGATACTGCTCGCGCGCGAGAAACTCAAGGGCATCGTCGCCACGCTGGATGGCCTGACGCCTCGAACGATAATATTCGGCCGAATCGTTGCATTCGCGTATCTCCTTCTTGAGCCTCACTATCTCCTGCTCAAACTGCATGCTTTGCGAAAACGACGCATCCTCGTTGAGCAAAAGTATGCCCACGAACAATGCCCCGATGAGAAGCAAGGGGATGTTGGCGCTCCTTTTATACCAGAACGCCGCTTTTCTGGAAAAACTGCTCATGTTGTCGATAACGTTTAGGGTCGGCCATAGCGCGGAGGGGCGGAAGAATCCGCCCGACACAGCAATGCCGATGCAAAATTAATCAAATATATGCGAAAAAACTAAAGAAGTGTCTAAAAAAATGTAAAATTCGCTTTCCGGCCTACCAAACACCACAATCCCATCACAAGGGCGGCAACGGCCGAAGTCCCATTATTTGTTTTTTTAATTATCCATTTACTATCCCCCCGGAATGCTTCCGGGGCACAGAACATTATATCTCCGCCTTTTGTGGTATTTTTGATGCGGAATCATTCCTAATTCAACATTATTGAGCATCCCTTTCCGAAGCAGAAGGCCGGAGGCCTTCCATCTTGTTAACCGGGGGTGCTTGCCACCCCCGGCTTCCCCAACCACACTATTATCAACCCAGGATGGGTTGCACCAAGCAGCCCACTCCACCATCTCCGACTGTGAGGAACACAGGATACAACTGTAAGTGCCACAGGGTGCAACCCCGCCGGGGTTGCTGAGCGTCGCGCCGGGATACCGGGGGTGGCAAGCACCCCCGGTTAACAAAATATAAGGCCTCCGGCC
>JAUNFY010000105.1 GCA_030524805.1 Bacteroidales bacterium
GACACTCCAAATTCAACATTTAACATTAATAATGGTGGAATTTCAGGGATGTAATAAATCCTTAACAATAATTACATAAATCGGGGGTTTTGATACATTTCACCCTGAAAAATGGTCAAAAAGACCCAAAAAGCATAAAAATCGCCGGCCCGCATGAACATTTTTGTTTCGGTTTTGTTTCATGCCCGATTCAAAGCTATTACAAGCGCCCTCGGCAAAAAATGCGCGATGATAAAAGTGGTTTTCCGCATTGTTATTAAGACATAAAAACAATCACGGCAGGGATCTTAAAAATTCCTTCCACAAAAACTTAAAACTATGGCAACAAATAATTCATTCATGACAAAACTCGTGGGACTTCAGGGAAACCTTATGAACTTCGCATATCAGCTCACCTCCAACAGAGAGGAAGCCGAAGACCTGGTGCAGGACACCACACTCAAGGTGCTCGACAACGAATCGAAGTACGTAGACAACGTAAACTTCAAAGGATGGGTGCTCACCATCATGCGCAATATCTTCATCAACAACTATCGCCGCAAAGTGAGAAGCGCCACCATCATCGACACCACAGAAGACCTCTACCACCTGAACCTCTCGCAGGAATCAGGCCTGGAAACTCCGGAAGGCACTTTCGCCACCAAAGAAATAAGCAAAGCGATCAACGAATTTACCGATGAATACAAGGTGCCCTTCACAATGTATGTGGCCGGCTACAAATATTCGGAAATCGCCGAGCACATGAACCTCCCCCTCGGCACAGTGAAGAGCCGTATCTACTTCGCCCGCAAGAGACTGCAGAACACTCTCCAGGACTACAGATAATGGCATAAACTGCCTGAGAATCTCCCTGACACCCCATAGAGGAACTACAGTTTCCCTCGAAAGAAAAGAATGAACTCCCCTTTTGCCAGTGTCGCGGTTGACTTATAGATTCCACCAGTAATTTCCACTATTGTCTATATCAAAACTCGCTATTACACACTTAGTTGCCATAAAGAAGGCAACCGCGACACAAAAGAATCCGGGATTCCGACAGAGATCGGCATCCCGGATGCTTTTTTTTATACATTTTGCCGGCTTGCGGGCCGCCGCTCCGCAGGCAGTGCGAGCAATCAGATATCGAATTGGGAGAGGAACGACTCGGCGTGCAACCGGTCGTGGGTGTTGTCGACGTCGAATGCTATAGAGAATTCAAACGGAAGGACGCGGAAGGGAGTGGCCGAGGCGAGCAGGCGCTGGAAATCGCTGAGCGATTCCGGCTGCAGTCCGGCCTCGCCGACGGCCTGCATGATGCGGCCCGAGAGTCCGTAGACACCGGCCGAGACTATCACGTCGCCCTCGAAAGGTGTTCCGCCATATTTATAGTCGACCACCTCCCCTTCGGGCGACAGACGCGCATAGAGAGGCGACTCATCCTCCACAAAGCGGGTGAGGCCCATCACGGCCTCGTCGGCGCCGGAGGCCTCCACGGCCTCTTTATATGCGTCAAACTCGCGGGGATGAAGAATGGCATCGCAGGTGAGGGCGATGAACTTTCCGGAAATGCCTTCAGAGGCGGCACGCAGGGTGCAGAATGAATTGTCGGTGATGATGGGGCGGGTCACGACGGGAAGCCCTTCGTCGGCCAGCGACTTGAGATAATCGAGGAGCTGGGGCATCCGCTCATTGGCGCCCACATAGATATGGTCGGCACCATGCTTGAGAAGAAAATCGATGAGCACACCGATCATGGGACGGCCGAAAATCGGCACCATCGGTTTCGGGCATTCATAGCCCTCTTTCACAAAACGAGTGCCGAGACCGCCGGCAAGAATCACGTAGTCCACTTTGTCAGATTATAGTTTAAGGTTTATATTTCAATTCTTCGTGAGGAGATCGGGGCGCAGTGCGCGTGTGCGTTCCAGAGCCTGGTCGATGCGCCACTGGGCTATCTTGGCCTCATGGCCGCTCAGGAGGATATCGGGCACCTTCCAGCCCTTATAGTCGGCAGGGCGGGTGTAGACGGGCGGAGCGAGCAGATTGTCTTGAAACGAATCTGAAAGCGCCGACTGCTCGTC
The DNA here is from genome assembly GCA_030524805.1 of Bacteroidales bacterium. Taxonomy (GTDB): domain Bacteria; phylum Bacteroidota; class Bacteroidia; order Bacteroidales; family Muribaculaceae; genus Lepagella. The sequence goes on from JAUNFY010000105.1 coordinate 2,061, forward strand.
GCCTATGGCGCCGGGAATCAGCCTCACCACGGCGTCGACCACGCAGGCCGCCGGCAGTTCGCCGCCGGTGAGCACATAGTCGCCGATGGATATCTCGCGGGTGACGAGATGCTCGCGAATACGGTAGTCGATGCCCTTGTAGTGCCCGCAAAGGATTATGATGTTGTCGAGCAACGACAGGGAGTTGGCGATCGACTGGTTGAAGGTGGCTCCGTCGGGAGTCATGAAGATCACCTCATCATAGTCGCGTTCTTTCTTCAGGGCGGAGATGCAGTCGTCGACGGGCTGGATCTGCATCACCATTCCGGCCTCTCCGCCGAAGGGATAGTCGTCTACTTTGCGGTGGCGGTTGGTGGAGTAATCGCGCAGGTTGTGCACATGTATTTCGGCGAGCCCCTTGTCGCAGGCCCGCTTTATGATGGAGCATCCGAGAGGAGACTCGAGCATCTCCGGCAATACGGTGAGTATGTCGATACGCATGAAACGAGAATATTTGATTCTAACTATAATAACGCAGAAACGTGGATATTTATCAGCGGCAGGATGTTGAAAAAAAGCGGGCATCCGCGATAAAGGATGCCCGCCGTCAATTAAGATTGTTGGTTTCCAGAAGATTACAGATTAATCAATTTCTTCGTCCGCTTCGTAGCCGCCCATCTCGCGGATGGCGTTTTTCAGCATGACGTACTGCTGGAAGAGGTGGTTGACAGGCACCTCACCCTTGGTGTAGTCGTGCATCGGGCTCTTGAGGAAGAAGCTGAGGAAGCGCTGTATTCCGGAGCGACCGGCACGTGCAGCGAGATCGCTGAGCAGCACAAGGTCGAGGCAGAGGGGAGCAGCGAGGATGGAGTCGCGGCAGAGGAAGTTGATCTTGATCTGCATGGGATATCCCATCCAGCCGAAGATGTCGATGTTGTCCCAGCCTTCCTTGTTGTCGTTGCGGGGAGGGTAATAGTTGATACGTACTTTATGGTAGTATTGAGTATCTTCATCGTTGCCGTGTCCGTAGAGGTCGGGCTGATTCTCGGGCACGAGGATCGACTCGAGAGTGGAGAGCTTCGACACCTCTTTAGTGCGGAAGTTGGCGGGTTCGTCGAGCACGAGGCCGTCGCGGTTGCCGAGGATGTTGGTCGAGAACCATCCGCTGAGGCCGAGGCAACGAGTGCCGATGATGGGGGCGAAACCTGACTTCACGAGAGTCTGACCGGTCTTGAAGTCCTTGCCTGCGATAGGCATGCCTGTCTGCTCGGAGAGCTGCCACATTGCGGGGATGTCGACAGTGGTGTTGGGAGCGCCCATGATGAAGGGAGCGCCTTCCTTGAGGGCTGCGTAGGCGTAGCACATGGAGGGAGCGATTTTCTCCTTGTTGTCGGCCTTCATGGCTGCCTCGAGAGCCTCGATGGTGCCATGCACTTCTTCATCGACGGGCACGTAAACTTCAGTCGAAGCAGCCCAGAGCACAACCACGCGGTCGAGGCCTTTCTCCTTCTTGAAGTTGCGGATGTCTTCGCGGAGCTGCTCGGCCATTTCCCAGCGGGTCTTGCCTTCCATCACGTTGCCGCCTTCAAGACGCTTCGCATAGTTCTTGTCGAAAGCAGCCTTCATCGGCACGATGGCCTCGAGCTCTTCCTTCACCGGATTGATATCCTTTTCCTTGAGCACCTCGGCATTGATGGCAGCCTCGTATGCGTTTGCGGGATAAACGTCCCATGTTGCGAATTCGATATCGTTGAGGTCGGCGAGGGGAACGATGTCCTTATAGTGGAGATATTTCTTGTCAGCGCCTTTTCCGACACGGATCTTATCGTACATGCACATTGAGCCGACAGGTTTTGTGAGACCTTTGCGGGTCATGAGCACACCTGTCATGAAAGTAGTAGCCACGGCTCCGTTGCCGACTACCATGACGCCCAGCTTGCCGTTGGGCGCAACTGCTTTGTTTGCCATATAAATATGAGTTTAATTAGTTTTCAATTTAATAATCAAAAGGATTCAATGCGGCTGCCCGCATGAAGGGCCTTGTTTCCGGGCCCGCCGACCGACAATGGAGGCGCGAACGCGAAAACAGCGGCAAAATTAGGAGGAAAATTTGATATGGCAAAGAGTTTTTCAAAAAATTTCACAATTTTGAATGTTAAAATAATTTAATATTTCTTATATTGCTTAATATTTGTTAATTTTAATTCTATTGATTATTTTTATGTGAATTTATGTTAATTTAGATTTAATAGCCGCCCCGATAAAATCGCGGAAAGATTGCTGAAATACGTGTAAAATTTTGTATTTTTGCACAAAATATAACCAGGAGTCTTCTGTAAGACTTCACGAGATGCAACAAAATGGAAGGAAACACATTCAGAATCAACGACAACGTCAGCTACATAGGAGTCTATGACAAGACTCTCGACCTATTCGAGAATCAATACAAGACTCCTGAAGGCATAAGCTACAATTCCTACCTTATTGAAGGAGAAAAGACGGCAGTGGTGGACACCACCGACGACCGCACCGGAGAAGAATGGCTATGCAACCTTCGTAAGGCGCTCGGCGACAGGAAGCCGGACTATTTGATCATAGAGCATCTGGAGCCCGACCACTCATCGTTGCTGACCGCCTTTGTGGAAGCATACCCGGAAGCGACATTGGTGATAAGCGCCGTCGGTGCGAAAATGCTCCCTCTGTATATGACCGACCTCCCCTGGAAGGCTCCGGTGATGACGGTGAAGGATGGCGACTCCCTCGACCTGGGCGGAGTAACACTGCAGTTCTTCACGGCTCCGATGGTGCACTGGCCTGAAGTGATAATGGCCTATTGCCCGCAACATAAACTACTCTTCAGCGCCGACGCCTTCGGCACTTTCGGCAACATCGACGCCCCTCATGGCGACTGGGCCAGGGAAGCGCGCCGCTACTACTACAATATTGTGGGGAAATACGGCCAGCAGGTGCAGAACGTCCTTAAAAAACTGTCGGGGCTGGAGATCGAGACCATCTGCCCGCTCCACGGACCGGTGCTCACCGGCGACGTCGCCCCCTACATAGGATACTACGACACATGGAGCAGCTACCGCTCGGAGAAGGAGGGAGTGATGATAGCCTGCGCGTCGATCCACGGCAGCACCCTTGAGGCTGCCCGCTATCTCGCGGAAATATTGCGGAAGCGCGGTGTGGATGTATTTGTGGCCGACCTCACGCGCGAGGACGTGTCGGCCATGGCGGCTGAGGCTTTCAGATATCCGGAGGCAGTGATGTGCGCGTCGACCTACGATGCCGGGCTCTTCACACCGATGTATACTTTCCTGCATCAGCTCGAGATAAAAGGATATCGCGACCGGAAGGTGGCCATTATCGAGAACGGCTCATGGGCGCCCATGGCAGGAAAGATAATGAGGAAGACGCTGGAAGAGATGAAGGGCATCGACATAGTGGCCGACCCCATCACCCTGCGTGGCATCTTCAAGGCGGAAGACCGGAAAGCCATCGAGCAGCTGGCCGACAAGCTCTGACCTCCCCCACTCCGCCCGGACCGCAGAAAAAGCCGATGTTTTTCC
>JAUNFY010000106.1 GCA_030524805.1 Bacteroidales bacterium
CCACTCGAAAACCTGACGAAATCTTAACGAAAAAATAAGTTTAAACAACTTCATTTTAAAGTTGTTTTGTCGTTTGTTTGCAAAATAAATCTATAATATCCAAAGTCTTGTCAACTTTTGAAGTGTGTTTGACGAAATGGCCGGATTAATTGACAAACTACTTTTGGCTATAACTGACCACCACCAAATCGTCGGGGAATTTACCCCACATGACTGGATGCTGCCTGTCGTTGGTCTGAGACCTGACGCCGTCGCTGACGTATTTAAAAAGTTCGGAAACTGTGATGCGCCTGTCTTTGTCGGCATCGGCGCCACCTCCCAATCCGCGCAACAGATGTTTTGTGAAATATCCGTTGGCAAGGAAGGGTGATTCCATAGAATATTCGTTTCCACGGGAGGATAGGAAAAACACGACATTGCCGATTTCCGGACCGGACCCGTTGCCTTTCTGCCGGATTGCTCCGCTATTGCAAGCATCTGCAAAAATGAACTTGCAGCTCGCCTGCGAATTTTTCATGATATCTACAACCTCCGAGTAGGCGATTCCATCTTTCAACGTCCGCATCTCATGAGGGCAGAAGCCGCCGGGATAACCATGACCGCTGAAATAAAAGATAATCTTATCCCCACTCTTTGCTCTTGAAAACTGGCTTTTCAGACTCGTCAAAATCCGGGATTTGGTAGCATATCTGCCCGTTATGGTGATTACGTTTTCTGTTGCACGCTTATAGAATTCAGCCATGGCTTTGGCATCTTTCTCAGTCTTCGCCAGATTATGCACCCTGTCGTCGGCATAGTTGCCGATGCCGACACACACCACGAAGGTGTCAGCAAAAGATGCCAACGAGCAGAAAAGTAAAAGGATGAATGCTGCGACGATTCTCATTTCTCTACATATTTACACTTGCAATATGGACAGAATTGATGATTGCGTACAAGCATCCTGTAGTTTTTCGCCAGAAGGGTTCTGCCGCATTCCGGATTCGGGCATATCCATTCCTCGTCGAACGCGTCCTGGCGGTGCTGCCGTTCTTCTGCTGTTTCCGCATTCCTCATTCCCACAAAACTGTAAATATTTCCCAGCACGCCAATACCGGTCAATACATAGCCGACAGGACCGAAGAAAAAAATCAAGAGCATCGCGCACATGGAGAAGATGCCAAAGCCGGTTCGGGTCAGATTTATCTTTCGTTGTTTGTCTGCCATCTCTATGTTGGTCTGATTGAAATCTTCCCATACCCTGCGGAGATGTGATATGCTGAAAGTCTTGACCTCATTCTGCCTCGGGGGTTGGCTCTCTTGTGTCTTGGTTGTTGTTTGCGATGTATTAGCTTTTTGAGTATCACCGATCAATTCTTTTAGCGTAGCTGAAAAATACGGTCCCAGTTGTATCCGGCTATCCAATCTTGCAGTGGCGCGGATGATGTCGCGGCCGTCGATTTTTGTGCCGGATTGGCTCAGGTTATCGACAGTGAAAGTGCCGTCGCCATTGTCGGTCACCCTGCAATGCTCATGACTGACGGTACAGTCGCTTATGGGAGTCTTTTGTGTGCCGGTCCGGCCGATTGTAATTGTTTTCATGAGTTCGAATAAAGTTGCTTAAGATTTTTCAATGCTTCTTTTGATACAGATATCTCCATCACTCCGGGAGTAATGAAATCGCTGAGTATCAGTTTCTGTCGTTGGGTGTTGATTTGAAAGATATATTGTTTGCTCACTATATATCTTTTGCCAATGCGTATGAACATAGGATTGTCGCCAATGAAGCGTTCTGCAAGCAATGTCTCGATATTGACCAGACTGGTGAGCAAAGTCGCTTTGGCGCCGTTGATGAAAACGACGTGACAATAGTTGGAGTCAGCCTCAAAATAGGCAACCCTATCCAACTTGACCTTAATCATTTCATCTCTTGTATTGAAGAATAAAGTCGTTGCTGATGCTTTGAAATTTCGCATGATTTATCCAATGATGATTACGCATCACATACATTCTCATCCTCCGTTGAAACGTTCGCAATTGGACATGAAAAAAGGTGTGAGGAATGTATCTTGTTTTATCCCATTATCAGGTCTTGGCGTACCTTTCCACGGATAAAACAATAGCCCCACACCGATATAGCATCTATCTGCCGGTCAGGGCAAGGTATATGCAATCAGTGTAGGTGCCATTGCCAACCTTATCTTCGTGGAAATTCAAACCGCCAAGTTCGATAATGGAAGATAAAATTTCAATAACACCTTTTTAGAAAACTGAATTCGCCGGGGCATCTCTATGCCTCATCTGCGAATCTAATGCAAAGTTATAAAAAAAATGTCATCGGTGGAGCTATTTACAAGTATTTTTTTAATATCATGCTGTAAAACATATTTGTCGCTGTCGGTATTTTCCATTTCCGGGTGGGAAGATAAATGTAAAGAGATAAAAAGGAAGCGTAACCTTTCGTTGTAAAAGTTACGCCATGAAAGTTCCGGTGTAATCAAGCCCGGATGCGGATGCAGCTAACGTTTCGCTTATACGCCGGCGGGAACGCGGATGGGCATTTCCATCAGGATTTCCGGGTGGGAAAACACCTTATTCGGAGAATAGGGCGGGAGGGAGATCGCGCATGTTATAGCGGCTTGCCATGGCGGAGCCGTACGCTCCGGCGGTGCGCAATGCAATCAGGTCGCCACGGTGGGTCTCGGGAAGCAGTTCGTCTTTACCGAAAACGTCGCTCGATTCGCACACCGGACCGACCACGTCGTAAAGATGGTCGGCAGGCTTGCCGGCAGCGGAGATGTTCTCAATCTTGTGGTGAGCGCCATAGAGGGCGGGGCGCAGAAGGTCGGACATGCCGGCATCTACTATCACGAAGCTTTTGCCTACTCCTTTCTTCACGAGCACCACGCTTGTGATTAGGCTTCCGCACTGGGCCACGACGGCACGTCCGAGCTCGCAGTGCACCTCCTGGCCTTCGTCGAGATTCAGAGTGGAGAGTATGGTGTCGAAATATCCGGCGAAGTCAGGAATAGGAATCTCATCGGGATGCTCATAGTCGACACCCAGACCGCCACCGACATTGAAGCATTCGAAGCGTATGCCCTCGAGAGCATACTTGGCCTTCAGGGCGTTGATGCGCTCGCAGAGGATGCGGAAGGGTTCGTTGACAGTGATCTGCGATCCGATGTGGAAATGCAGGCCTACGAGTTTCAGGTTATTGCAGGCGCGCACCTTAGCAATGGCTTCGTCGAGCAGCGTGAGGTCTATTCCGAATTTGTTTTCCTTCAGACCGGTGGTGATGTATTCGTGGGTGTGGGCATCGATGTTTGGATTTACACGGAGCGCCACGGCCACAGTCTTGCCTTTCTTCGCAGCCAGACCGGAAATGATGTCGATTTCCTCCAGCGACTCGATATTAAAGCATCCGATGCCGACGTCGATGCCGGTGCAGATCTCCTCGTCGGTCTTGCCTACTCCGGCAAAGTAAATCTTAGCAGGGTCGAAACCGCATTCCACGGCGAGCTTTATCTCGTTGCCGCTGACGCAGTCGGCACCAAAGCCACGCGCCGAGATGGCACGCAGCAACTCGGGCTGCGGGTTTGCCTTGATGGCATAGTGCATCCTCACTGGAGTGCCCGCCGTGCATGCCTCAATGGCATCGAGCGTGCGCCCAAGCAGCCCCATGTCGTAAAGATAATATGGTGTCTTCATCTTAGTGTCTCAAATATTTGTTTAAACTTAAAAACGAATTATCAAAACAATAGTTCGTCATTACAAAAAACGACAGTTTTGTCGTGACAAATGCAATGGTTGGTCAAAACAAATGATATGAAAGCATCCTGAGAGCACGGACCTTGTCTTCCTTCCTGATGAGGAATGAGATGTTGTAGTTGCTGCCGCCGTAGGAAATCATCCTCACAGGCACATTGCAGAGGGCCTCGAGCGCCTTGGCCTCGAAACCACGGTTTTTCCATTCAAGGTCGCCGACAACGCATACTATCACCATGTCGCGGTCGATAGTCACCGAACCGAGACGGCTCAGTTCCTCGACTATCGGCTCAAGGTTGCGCTCGTTGTCGATAGTGAGCGACACACCCACCTCCGAAGTGGTGATCATGTCTATAGAAGTCTCGTATTTCTCAAAGATCTCAAACACCTTCTTCAGGAAACCGTAGGCGAGGAGCATACGGCCCGATTTAATCTTGATGGCAGTGATGTTGTCTTTGGCAGCCACAGCCTTTATGGCGTTGCCACACATTTTGTTTTCTATCAGCGTGCCTTCGGCCGAAGGGTCGAGAGTGTTGAGCAGGCGTACGGGCACATTGTGCATGCGGGCCGGGAGGATACATGTGGGGTGAAGAATCTTCGCGCCGAAATAAGCGAGTTCGGCCGCCTCCTCGAAGTGCAGGTTATGGACGGGGCGTGTGTCTTCCACAAAACGGGGGTCGTTGTTGTGCATTCCGTCGATGTCGGTCCATATCTCAATCTCGTCGGCGCCGATTGCCGCGCCTATGAGCGAGGCAGTGTAGTCGCTGCCGCCGCGCTGCAGATTGTCGACTTCACCTTTCTCGTTGCGGCAGATGAATCCCTGGGTGATGTAGAGGTCGGCACCGGCATTGGCTGCCAGCAGCTCTTTCAGGTGAGTGCCGATATATTCCATGTCGGGCTCTCCATGAAGGTCAATGCGCATATAGTCGAGCGCCGGGAGAAGCACCGACTTCACGCCGGTCTCGTGCAGATAGCAGTTCGTGAGATTGGTGGATATCAGCTCCCCTTTCGCCACTATCTCTTTTTCAAGCTGCGCGCTGTATTCCTTTGCGGCAAGCTGACGGAGCTGGCCGAAGATGTTGTCGGTAATTTCCTTTGCGGCGGCTTTTGCCGAGGCGTCGGCATAGAGTTCGCTTATCACTGCGTCATATTTCGCGGCGAGTTCATCGACGAGGTTCAAAGCCCTCGCGCAGTCGCCATCCTTGACTGCGGCGGCTATCTCTACCAGCGAATTGGTGGTGCCGCTCATTGCCGACAAAACCACCACGTTGCAGCCGTCGCCCGAGATGAGGGCCGCCACATTCTTTATCCTTGCGGCGCTCCCCACCGAAGTGCCGCCAAATTTCTTTACCTTCATATTTTTAAATCCTGTAGATAAGTGTCTCAAATAAATGATTTGATATATTCAGTGGCTTTCGAAGTCAATGTTTCTTTCGGCGGCTTTTGCGCGTCTTCCGCCAAGTCTCATCGGTCACAACGCCCGCGTTGCTCCCTCTTCAACTTGCGGAATCCATCGCAAAATCCACCCGAAATAAACATTAAATCATTTATTCGAGCCACTTACGGGCTGCAAAATTACAAAAATTCCGCCATATTCCCAACCAACCGATTAAAAATTACTTATCGGGGCGTTTACTTTGACAACGGAGGATTAACCCCGAAATGAATTTCGGGCACAGTAACAAATATCACAAGCTTTGGCCGGAGGCCTTTGTGTGCTGTAA
>JAUNFY010000022.1 GCA_030524805.1 Bacteroidales bacterium
AAATGATTGTAGCGGTTAAATGAATTTACAAGTTGAAAAGCCAAAGGCCCGATAACCTTATAACCTTATAAACCCATAACCCTCAAGATTCGCCATCAGGCGAATCTTGAATTAATGTGCCGCCACGAACTCATCAAGGAAGCGGACATCGTTTTCGCTGAAGAGTCGCAGGTCTTTGACGCGATATTTCAGGTTGGCGATTCGCTCCACACCCATGCCGAAGGCATATCCCGAGTATACTTCCGGATCGATGCCGCAGGCCTTGAGCACGTTGGGGTCTACCATTCCGCATCCGAGAATCTCCACCCAGCCTGTGCCTTTGCAGAGCGCGCATCCCTTGCCGCCGCAGATGCCGCAGCTGATGTCCATCTCGGCCGAAGGCTCGGTGAAGGGGAAGTAGCTCGGGCGAAGACGTATCTTCGTTTCCGGGCCGAACATCTGCTGTGCGAATTCGAGAAGCACCTGCTTGAGGTCGGCGAAGCTTACATTCTTGTCGATGTAGAGACCCTCCACCTGATGGAAGAAGCAGTGCGCGCGGGCTGATATCGCCTCGTTGCGGTATACGCGGCCCGGGCATACGATGCGGATAGGGGGCTGCGTGTGCTCCATGGTGCGGGTCTGCACGCTCGAGGTGTGGGTGCGCAGAAGGATGTCGTCTTTGCCGTCGCGCTTTATGAAGAAGGTGTCCTGCATGTCGCGTGCCGGATGGTCGGCAGGGAAGTTGAGCGAGCTGAACACGTGCCAGTCGTCTTCAATCTCCGGTCCCTCCGCGATAGTGAAGCCCATGTTGCCGAAAATCTCGATTATCTCGTTCTTCACCAGTGAAAGCGGATGCCGTGTGCCGGCAGCCAGCGGGGTTGCCGTGCGGGTAAGGTCGATGTTGCATTTCTCTGCGTCAGCGTTTGCGGCAAGCGCTTCTTTAAGCGTGGCAAGCCGTTCGGTGGCCAGGGTCTTCAGCTCGTTGAGCTTCTGGCCTAACTCCCGCTTCTGTTCAGCCGGCACTGTACGGAACTCGTTCATCAGCGCCGATATCTCGCCTTTCTTGCTCAGGTATTTGATGCGAAGCTGCTCTACGGCTTCGGCTGTCGTTGCCTGCATCTGCGATATCTCGCTTCTCAGCTCTTCTATTTTTGAAAGCATAGTTGTTCTTGTTTTGTTCTGTTCTGGATGCGCTGACTTCGCTCGTTGCCGGGCGATGCTCGCGGTGGGTTGGCCGCTTTATATGTCGATGTCAGCGTTTCAGTCGGCAAATTTACTAAAAAAAACTGAATTTTGAAAATCCCGCCATATCGTTGTAGAATTTTTTACCCGATTCTAAGGTTTTTTGAATTTTTTAATGTAAATTTGCAGTGTTGATTCAATGTCAAGCCATCCCATCGATGTTGGGCCGTTTCATTGAATTGGTTTTCAGTTAAATTCTAACCTGAATCGGAATGAAAAATATTCTCGTTATCGGTAGCACAGGCCAGATTGGCAGTGAGCTGACCATGAAACTCCGCGGCCTTTATCCCCAGGGCGATGTCGTGGCCGGCTATATCCCCGGCGCCGAACCCAAAGGCGCTCTTCTCGAATCGGGACCGTCGGCGATTGTCGACATCACCAATCCGCAGCAGATTGCCGACACTGTCGACCGCTATCATGTCGACACGATCTATAACCTCGCCGCTCTTCTCAGCGCGGTGGCCGAAGTCAAGCCTCAGCTCGCCTGGAAGATAGGTCTCGGCGGACTTTTCAACACCCTTGAGGTGGCCCGCGAGAAAAACTGCGCCGTCTTCACCCCGAGCTCAATCGGAAGTTTCGGCAGCTCCACACCCCACACCAAGACCCCGCAGGATACTATCCAGCGTCCTGACACCATGTATGGAGTTACCAAAGTTTCCGGCGAATTGCTGAGCGACTATTACGCAAAACGCTTCGGCGTCGATACCCGCAGCGTCCGTTTCCCCGGCCTCATCAGCTATGTGGCACCTCCCGGTGGAGGCACCACCGACTATGCCGTCGACATCTATTATTATGCGGTGAACGGCGAGAAATTCAAATGTCCGCTGAAGCCCGGCACACTGATGGACATGATGTATATGCCCGATGCCCTCCGTGCGGCTGTGGAGATAATGGAGGCCGATCCCTCCCGCCTGAAACATCGCAACTCCTTCAACATCGCTTCGATGAGCTTCGGCCCGGAGGAGATATATACCAAGATCAAGGAATACATACCCGACTTCGAGATGGAATACGACCTCGACCCGCTCCGCCAGAAGATCGCCGACTCATGGCCCGACAGCCTCGACGACACCTGCGCCCGCGAGGAATGGGACTGGAAACCGGAATATGACCTTGACGCCATGACCCGCGACATGATCGCCAACCTCCGCATAAAGCTCAATATCAACGCCTGAGGCAGATCAGAACATTCAGATAAATTCTCGCATACGCGCCCGCTCCATTCATTCCGGTGGAGCGGGCGTGCTTGGTTTAGCTGCGATACTCCATCATATAATTGGTCAAAATTCCTATTAATTGGTCAAAAAGGACGATATATATTATTTACAAGGGTTTATTGGCTTATTTTTATTAACTTTGCAGAATACACGACCGGAACGATGGACGTGAGTCCATTCTTTCCGGTCAAGGCGTGTTTTTTGTTGAAAGCTTCATTAATAAAAATAAACTAATTATAATTCATTGCAATGACAACCCGCAAAAGATTATTGCTGCTCTCGGCTGTGGCAATCTTGTCGGCAGGTGTTCCGGCTTTCGCCCAGAATCAGGAGGCTGCTCCTCTGCTTCTCGGGGCTATGGGTGTGGCTCCCGGCGATTCAGTCGTGATAAGCCGCGAGGAATGCCTCGACATCGCCCTCAGCCAGAGCCCCACGATCAGGATTGCAGACCTTGAGGTGAAGAGGGTAGGCTATGCCAAGAGGGAGACCATCGGTAATCTCCTTCCTCAAATCGGTTTTTCGCTTTCCTATCAGAGAAGCATCGAACTTCAGACCATCCGCATGAACATGGGTGGCGAGAGCCAGAAGCTGAAGATGGGTTCCGACAACACATGGAACACCGGCTTCTCTCTGTCGCTCCCCATCATCGCCCCTTCTCTCTGGAAGGCCATCTCGCTTTCCCAGACCCAGATTGAGCAGAATCTCGAAGCCGCGCGCTCAAGCCGCCTCGAGATGGTGAATCAGGTAAATCAGGCCTACTATTCCCTCATGCTCGCGATCGCTTCGCGCGACGTCATACAGCAAAACTACGACATCGCCAAGTATAATGCCGAGGTGTTCCGCAAGATGCACGAGCAGGGCACAGCGTCGGAATACGACGTGCTCCGCTCCGAGGTGCAGGTAAAGAATGTGGAGCCTTCGCTGCTCGATGCCGACATCTCGGTGAAGCAGTGCCAGCTGCAGCTCAATGTGCTGATGGGCATCGACGACGCCCTCAATCTCATCCCCTCGGTAAGGATGGAAGACATGCAGAAGGATATGTATGGCTATCTGCTCGAATCAAAGTCGATCGCCGACAACTCATCGCTCCGTTCCCTCGAATTGTCGCAGAAACTCGCGCGCCAGAATGTGGCCATGAAGAAACTTGAATGGCTTCCCACTCTCGGCGGCAGTTTCAATGTCAACTGGCTTTCACTCAGCAATGGCCCGATGTTTAAGGATGTCGATTTCTCACCCTATTCATCGGCTGGCCTCTCGCTGTCGTTACCCATTTTCTCGGGTGGCACTAAATGGAATGCGCTCAAGCAGGCGCAGGTGCAGCACACCGAACTCCAGCTGCAGAAGGAAAACCTTGTCAACAGCCTCAACATGCAGGTCGACCTCGCTCTCGACAACATCAACAAGCAGGTGCGTCAGATCGATTCTTCCAAGGAGGGAGTGGTTCAGGCCCGCAAGGCGCACGACATAATGCAGAAGAGTTTCCAGATCGGTGCGGCTTCTTATCTTGAGTTGCGCGATGCCGAACTTGCCGACACGAGCGCGCAACTGGCCTATCTGCAGTCGATCTACAACTATCTCGTATCGACAAGCCAGCTTGATATGCTTCTCGGCAAGGACTACGCCCCGGCGCCGGCCGATGCCGATTGATTCCATATTTCCGGAATACCTCGGTTGAAACTGAACCCCTCATTTAAACTAAACCATAACCCTTAACCCTAAAGCTCAGGTTTAGCCGCAATGGCGAAACCTGAATATAAGAATTATGAAGACTTTAAGATATATAGCTCCCGCTCTCGCCCTGGCCGTTGCCCTGGCATCCTGCAGCGGCGACAAAAAAGCCAAGGACACGGAAGAGGAAGACATCCCCGTGGTCAAGACAATGCCCGTCACTGAAGAGGATGTGGATCAGCTCGCACAGTATACCGCTTCCGTCGAACCCGAGATCATCAACAACATCTCGTCGCAGATTCCCAACCGCATCAAGGCGATTTATGTCGACGAGGGCGTTCGGGTAGGCAAAGGACAGAAGCTCGTGGTGCTCGACGACGTCAACACCACCCAGTATGAGCTTTCAGTCAACAATGCAAAGGCTGCCCTCAACAATGCACAGCTCAACTACGACCGTGCCGTCGAACTCCTGAAGATCGGCGGAGGCACCCAGCAGACTGTCGACCAGATGGAGGTGCAGCTCATCAATGCCAAGAATGCGGTGGCGCAGGCCGAGCGCACTCTGCTCAATGCCCGTGAGAACACGGTGCTCGTCTCTCCCATCGACGGTATCGTCACCAAGCGCAACTATGATCCGGGCGATATGACTGGCACGCTGCCTATCCTGACTGTGGCGCGTGTCAATCCCGTGAAAGTGGTGGTCAATGTCAACGAAAGCCAGCTCGCGAAAATTCAGAAAGGCATGCCCGTCGATCTCACTTTCAATACCTACGGCGACGAAGTGTTTAAAGGCACCGTATCGCTCGTCATGCCTACAGTCGACGCCACAAGCCGCACCGTAGGCGTCGAGATCACACTCCCCAATGCCGATGGCCGTGTGCTCCCCGGAATGTTCGGACGCGCCACCATCGCTCTCGGCAATGCACGCCACGTCGTAGTCCCCGACAAGGCTGTAGTGAAGCAGCAGGGTAGTGGCGACCACTACGTCTATGTCATGAATCAGGACGGCACTGTCTCCTATAATAAGGTGGAACTCGGTCAGCGCATCGGCTCAAGCTATGAGCTCATAAGCGGTGTCCCCTCCGGAGCCGTCGTTGTGATCGAGGGCCAGAATGGCCTTGTCGAGGGTCGCAAAGTGAAAGTGATAAAGTGATTTTGTATGGTCACTTATTTCAAACAACTCTAATTTCAACTTCTTATCATGAGTCTTTATGGATCAGCGGTGAAACGTCCCATCATGACCGCCCTCTGTTTCGTCACGGTGGTCATACTCGGTCTTTTCTCGCTTGCTAAACTTCCGATCGACCTTTATCCGGATATCGACACCAACACCATCATGGTCATCTCGATGTATCCGGGTGCGAGTGCGGAAGATATCGAGCAAAACGTAACAAAACCGCTCGAAAACACCCTCAACTCAGTTGAGCACCTCAAGCATATCACTTCCGATAGCCGTGAGAATACTTCCGTCATCACTCTCGAGTTTGAATACGGCTACGACATCGACAACCTCACCAACGATGTCCGCGACAAACTCGACATGGTGGAGTCGTCGCTCCCCGACGATTGCGAGAACCCAATCATCTTCAAGTTCTCTACCGACATGATTCCTATCTGTCTTCTCTCGGTGGAGGCCAAGGAAAGTATGGCGGGCCTCTATAAGATTCTCGACGATGGCGTGGCCAACCCCCTCGCCCGTATCGACGGCGTCGGCTCAGTGTCCATCTCCGGTGCGCCCAAGCGTGAGATCCACGTCTATTGCGACCCGCAGAAGCTGGAGGCCTACCACCTCTCTGTAGAAGGAATCGCCGGCATCATCACTGCCGAAAACCGCAACATCCCCGGCGGCTCGTTCGATATCGGCAGCAATACTTTCTCTGTCCGCGTGCAGGGTGAGTTCGACGAGTCGGCCCAGATGCTCAACGTCCCTGTTGGCGTCTACAATGGCTCCATCATCTATCTTAAGGATGTGGCCCGCGTCGACGACTCTGTCGAGGAGCGCACACAGCATTCCTACATCGGCGGCAAGGAAGGCGCCATCATCGTCATCCAGAAGCAGAGCGGTGCCAACTCGGTGCAGATCTCCGAAAAGGTGATGCAGATGCTTCCGAAGCTTCAGAAGAATCTTCCCTCCGACATCAAACTCGGCGTGATCGTCGACACTTCCGACAATATCCGCAACACCATCGCTTCGCTCGAGGAGACGGTATTCTATGCCCTTCTCTTCGTCATGATCGTGGTGTTCTTCTTCCTCGGCCGATGGCGTGCCACGATGATTATCGTCATCACCATCCCTGTCTCGCTCATCGCATCATTCATCTATCTCTACGCCACCGGCAACTCCCTCAACATCGTGTCGCTTTCCTCGCTCTCCATCTCTATCGGTATGGTGGTCGACGATGCCATTGTGGTGCTCGAGAATGTCACTACCCACATCGAGCGCGGATCCGATCCGAAGCAGGCCGCCGTGCATGGCACCAATGAGGTGGCCATCTCGGTAATCGCCTCCACCCTTACCCTGATCGCGGTGTTCTTCCCCCTCACCCTCGTCACCGGCATGACCGGCGTCCTCTTCCGCCAGCTCGGTTGGATGGTCTGCATCATGATGATCATCTCCACAACCTGCGCGCTCTCGCTTACCCCGATGCTCTGCTCGCAGTGGCTCCGCCTCAACAATAAGCATGGCAAACTATACACCAAGTTCTATACACCCATCGAGCGCGCCCTCGATCGCCTCGACAACGGCTATGCCCGTCTCCTCCACAAGGTGGTGACACACCGTACTGTCACCGTGCTCATCTGTATGGGACTTTTCGTGGTGTCGCTTTTCCTTCTCAAATTTGTCGGCACCGAGTTCTTCCCGACTCAGGACAACGGACGTATCGGCGTCGACCTCGAGCTCCCTGTAGGCAGTCGTGTGGAACGGGCCTACGACGCCACCTCGCGCCTCGATTCGCTCTGGCGTGCGAAGTATCCGGAGATCAAGGTCTGCTCCTTCACTGTCGGCCCGGCTTCTTCCGACAATACTTTTGCATCGCTCAGCGACAATGGCCCTCACATTGTGTCGATGAATATCAGCCTCTACGATAAGGTAGACCGCAAACGTGGCATCAAGGAGATAGCCGACCTCATGCGTCAGGATCTCAAGACTCAGTTCCCCGAGTTTGTGAAGGCTCAGGTCAACGTGGGTGGCGGACGTAATTCAGGCATGGGTGGCCAGTCTGTCGTCGACTTCGAGATTTACGGCTACGATTTCAGTGCAACCGACTCCGTGGCCCGCATGCTGAGACAGGCTCTCGCCGGAATTGAAGGCACCGCCGACATCATGATCTCGCGAAGCGATTACCAGCCGGAATATCAGGTGGACTTCGACCGCGAGAAACTCAGCCTCTACGGCCTCAACATGGCCACTGTGGCTACAGCCCTCCGCAACCGTATCAATGGCGCCACTGCCTCTCAGTATCGTGAGGATGGCGAGGAATACGACATAAAGGTGATGTTCGACAAGGAGCACCGAACCTCCATCGAGGATATAGAAAACATCTCGCTCACCACTGCCACCGGCTCGCAGGTGCGTGTCAAGGAGCTCGGTGAGGTGGTGGAACGTTTCTCGCCCCCTACCATCGAGCGTAAGGACCGCGAACGTCAGATCACCGTCTCTACCGTTGTCGACGGCGTTCCGATGAGCCAGGTAGTGGCGGAAGCGCAGATGGAGATCTATAAGATGCACCTCCCTGCCGGTATCTCGATTCAGCTTGCCGGTAGCTATGAAGACCAGCAGGATTCGTTCTCCGACCTTCTCATGCTCGGAGTCCTCATCATCCTACTCGTCTATATCGTCATGGCCGCCCAGTTCGAGAGCTTCACCTATCCGGGCATCATCATGACCTCGCTGCTCTTTGCGTTCTCGGGTGTGTTCCTCATCCTCTGGCTCACCGGCCACAGCCTGAATGTGATGTCGATGATCGGCGCCATCATGCTTATCGGTATCGTGGTGAAGAATGGTATCGTGCTCATCGACTACATCATCCTCAACCGCGAACGAGGCCTCTCCATCAAGCGCGCCGTGATTGATGCCGGCCGTAGCCGTCTGCGCCCCGTGATCATGACCACTGCCACCACTGTGCTCGGTATGGTGCCGATGGCTGTAGGCAGCGGTCAGGGTGCCGAGATGTGGCAGCCGATGGGCGTCGCCGTCATCGGTGGTCTCACATTCTCGACCATCCTTACACTCCTCTTCGTGCCGGTGCTCTACTGTTCGTTTGCAGGCAGGGGAGTGCTCAACCAGCGTGGTAAACTCAAAAAAGAGAAATTGGCCATTTCCTCAAAAGGTTGATCACCTGCTAAAAAAGGACCCGGCAAAAAGAGATCCGTAAAATAAATATTAAACCAAAATCCCAAAAAACTCAAGTTTCGCCTTCGGGCGAAACTTGAATAGATAATTATGAAATCAATATTCATAGCGTTCGACCAGGCACATTACGAGAAGATTGTCGACCTTCTCACCCGCAGCAACTGCCGTGGATTCACTTTCTTCGAGAATGTCCAGGGCCGTGGCAGCAAGACGGGCGAACCCCACTTCGGCAGCCATGCCTGGCCGGGACTCGCCAACGCCATCATCACCGTGGTGGAAGACCATCAGGTAGACGGCGTGCTCGACAAACTCCGTGCCCTCGATGAAGACCGTCCCAAACTCGGCCTCCGTGCCTTTGTCTGGAATGTCGAGAAATCGATTTGATTCCCCGACAAAAAAATACTTGTAGGCGTGGAAACTTATAAGTATGATTATCCCGGATTTTTAGTTTTCGCTTGCGAAAATCGAACCGAATCTTTTAAATAATTCTCAAAAAATCGCAATTTTTTAAAAAATGCGATTTTTTTTAATGTCTATTCCATATTTTTTATTAATTTTGCACCTGACTAAGAAAATTTATTCTTTAATCCATAATTCAATAAATTATGAAGCAATTTCTACTTACAGGTCTTTTCTCCGCAGCGGCGCTCGGAATGATGGCATCTCCCGCCACTTCCATGCCGGCTCCGGTGAAGATGCAGGCAAACGTGACTGCAAAGTCTGCAAAAAATCTTAAGACATCCGCCGGCACCAAGCTTGCCCCCGGAGTGACGTTGTCTAAAGCCAACGGCATCAAGAAAATCCACACCATCGCAGGTGTCAATTCCTTTAACTCCAGGATAGCTGCCGCTCCAGCCGCAAAGGCCGGAAACGCTGCGCCCGATGGCTACGTTCTCTTCGAGAGTTTCGAGGACTGGGACGGCACAGACTATGAATGGACTCCCGAGGGCTGGACTGTAGACATGCGCGGTGAGGTGGAACGTAACAACAGCTGGACGCCAGCTGCCGCAAATCCCATGTTGCCTCTCCCCTCGGATGGCGACTACTACTATGGAATCAATTTCTCTGATGATTTCAAGCAGGACGAATGGCTCATCACTCCTGAAGTGGAGGTGGCGGAAGGCATGCAGCTCAGCTATTGGCTCTATCTGGATCCTGCATTCCTCTTTTCGCTTGATAATGTAGACTGGGAAACTTATGAGTTTATTGGTGACAAGGCTGTGGCCGCTACTCTTCAGGTGTGGGCTCAGGAAGAAGGCGGAGAATGGCAGATGCTCCACGATTTCGCAGATGATTTCGCCGAATATGGTTTGATGGAACTTCTTATGATGTCGCCGGCCGGTCTTGAACTCAAGACTGAAAACCTCGATGCTTTTGCAGGCAAGAAAGTGAAGGTTGCTTTCCGCTATGTTGGTATCGGTGGCAATACAATGCTTATCGATGCCGTTGGCATTGGCTATCCGGCTCTCGACGGTATCTCATATCTCGAACCCTTCTCCACTCTCTATTGGGGCTTCGAGCGCAGCGTCGGCCTCATGGGTCTTACATCGGCTATCGCGCATCAGCCCGTCTATGAACCTCTCACATGGACCAATATGTCCTATATCGAAGGTGCTACCTTCTCCTGGGATTATTGCGATCCCATCACTGCTGAATTTGTAAAGTGCGACGACCCCGAACTGCTTACTGTCACTTACGTCCCCGACTACTCTTCGGCAGCTTCGATGAAAAATAATTTCTTCTATCCTCCCGTGCTTCGTGCCGAGGCTCCTCATGCCTCTCCCGGCAGTTACTCGTCGCCCTACGTCTATTTCCAGGCCGGCGGAAAACCGGAACGCACCCTCAATGATGGCAGCGAATTCTTGCCTTCGCTCGTGCAGTTCAACTTCAATCAGCTCGGCGTCTCCATGATCACTGTCGACGATGAGGAGATAGGTGATATCGCTATCCCGGTGTTTGGTCATAATGTCAACTCCAACCAGTATTGGCTCAACTATTCTCTCAATGGCGCTGAAGAGCAGGAAGGCGACTTCTCTCATCTCGAAGGCATCGCCAATATCTTCTTCGCTTCCGGCGCGCCTCTCGTGGTAAATGGTGTCACTGCCTACGGTTTCGGTAAGGTAGACGACGATGCTGAGTTCGTAGCGACTATCTATGGCCTCGACGCAGATATGAGCGCTGATTTCACCACTTTCACCGAAATTGCCAAGGCTACTCTGAAGGGTGCCGACTTCATCTGCGAAGACCATTCTTCCATCGGCTATCTCACACTGCCTTTCGATTTCGACCAGCCGGTTGTGCTCAGAGCTACCGACGAGCATCCTGCCTATGTGGTGATGCTCAGCGGTTTCAATTCCGACAAGGTTGAGCTCTTCGTGCCTTTCCAGTCGGAAGATCCCGATCCCAACTATATGAACTTCGGCTACACTCTGCATCACATCGACCTCAGCAACCATATCGACCGCGATGCCTACTATTCGTTCAAGCCTATGGTCTATAAGGAATATGGCGAATATGTGGATCTCTACGGTGCGTTTGCCATCGGTCTTGAAGCCGAGTATCCCTGGCTCACCACCGAGTGCGATGGCGTATCGTTTGAGGATGCCAAGGAAGTTAAGGTTGCCCTCGGCAGCTACTATGATGGCAGCAAGCTTTCAGTAGAGGCTCCGGCAGGCGTTGACGCCACTGTGGCAGGTCGCTACGACAAGTGCGAACTCACACTCTCTCGCAACGTTGCGGAAGTGATTGTGGAAGGCAATGTAGTGGTGAAAGGTCCCGGCGTGGAGGTTTCCATCCCCGTTTCCGACAATAGTCTGGGTGTTTCCTCGGTTGGTGCTGCCAATGCTGATGTGGTTGGCTTCTACGATCTCAACGGCCGCAAGGTTGAGAATCCCGACGCCGGCATCTACATCGTGAAATATTCCGATGGATCAGTCCGCAAGACAGTCGTAAAATAATCCGACTCCAAAGTCAATAAGCTTATTAGGGAGTGTTACCTCACGGTGGCACTCCCTTCTTCTATATCCCATATAAGATTTTATCCCTATGGTCAGGGTTAAGCCGAAAGAACCCAACCACATTGATTTTTGTTGTATTTGAGTACCTGAGAATTTGAAAAACAAAATACTATGAACGACAGATTGAACACTGAAGAGCGCCGGGAGTTGCCCGATTCGCTCTATGGCCTTCCCGAGCGGAGGGAATATCCTATGCCTGATGCCGCGCACGTAAGGGCGGCTGAAGCCTATTTCCGCTATTGTCCCGATGATCTGAAGCCCCGCCTCGCAAGGGCCATTGTGCGCTTCGCAAAGCAGTATGGCGTTGATGTGGAGTCATCTACGGTCCTGGCTTACGTCGACCGGTAGTCACCTTGCATGAGGGCATATACGACGGCATTATATGTCGTGGATGAAGGTGTGATTAAAGATGATTGAATGCCTGAATGTGAAGGCATGAAGAAAAAAGGGAAGTCACAATAGAGCGACTTCCCTTTTATGTATCCATGTGAGATAGGACGGTTATTTTAATTTTGCCATGAACCGCTCGCGGTCTACCACGTAGCGGACATGATGACCGGTGCCGATTTTCTTCTCGCCGGCGGAGGCTTCGATGTCGAAGTGGAGAGCGGCTCCGTCGATTTTCCTGAGTATCGCGAGCGCCTCGATCTCTTCGCCTACGGCTGTCGGTTTCAGGTGAGAGCATTCCATGAATCCGCCTACGGTGGTCTCGTTCTCTTTCAGGTGGGCGGCCACGGCAAGCATGGCGGCGTTTTCCATCAGAGCGATCATGGCCGGACTCGCAAGCACCGGCAGGTCGCCGCTGCCTACTGCCTTCGCCGTCATGGCTTCGGTCACTATGGCTTTGCTCTTATATCGGTTGCCTGTCTCGATCATTTCACGAGAGTCTTCAGTACGGTGAAGAATTCCGGATCCTCGCCGATAGTCACGTTGGCGATGTTTCCTTCGGGGTCGATGATGAATTTCGTCGGGAAACCCTGTATCTCGTATTTCTCCAGAAGGTCGTTGTTGCCGGGATTGTAGACCTGAAGCCAGGGAAGCTCATATTTCTTCACGGCTTCTTTCCATACTTCCTCGCTGTCGCGGCAATCGATGCCAAGCACTTCTACTTTGCCTGCATATTCCTTGTAGGCATCCTTCAAGGCCGGGAATCCTTTGATGCACCAGGGGCACCATGATCCCCAGAAGTCGAGGATTACCCATTTTCCGCGCAGGTCGGAGAGCGAGAGGGGTTTGCCGTTGATGTCGTTGAGCGTGAAGTCGGGAGCTGCCACCTTGCTGTTGGCGGCTACCGCGGCAGATGCGGTGGCAGTGCCTTGTTCGGCTGCCTTATCCTGATTGCCGGCCTTCGCACCGCATGCGGTGAGGGCGAGCACGAGAAGGGGAAAAATCAATCTTTTCATTTTTGTTGCGTTTTGTTTCTTGTTTTAAACGTTTGCTCCAGTGTCGAAACATCAGGAGCCTAAACTATAAACGTCAAACTCCTGATTTTGTTGCATTGTTGCCTTTGCAGGCAAACGCGTTTCAACAGTTTCTGCAATTTCAAAAGATTGATCAATCGATCACTCCAAGTTTCTTGCCCACTTTGATAAATGCTTCCACCGCGCGGTCGAGGTGTTCCTTTTCGTGGGCTGCCGAGAGCTGCACGCGTATGCGGGCCTGACCTTTCGGCACCACAGGATAGTAGAATCCGGTCACGTAGATGCCTTCTTTCTGCATCTCGGCGGCGAAGTCTTGCGATAGTTTGGCGTCGTAGAGCATCACGGCGCAGATGGCCGACTGCGTGGGCTTGATGTCGAAACCTGCTGCCAGCATCTTGTCGCGGAAGTAGTTCACGTTGTCGATCAGTTTCGTGTGGAGCGAGTCTGATTCCTTAAGCATCTTGAACATCTCGAGGCTCGCGCCCACTATCGAGGGTGCCACCGAGTTGGAGAAGAGATAGGGGCGGCTGCGCTGCCTGAGCATGTCGATGATCTCTTTCGGTCCTGTGGTGAAGCCGCCCATGGCTCCGCCGAATGCCTTGCCCAGAGTGCCTGTGAAGATGTCGATCTTGCCGTAGCAGTCAAACTGCTCGGCCACTCCGTGTCCGGTCGGGCCTACCACTCCGGCCGAATGCGATTCATCTACCATCACCAGCGCGCCATACTTGTCGGCCAGTTTGCATATCTTGTCCATCGGCGCCACGTTGCCGTCCATCGAGAATACGCCGTCGGTAGCGATGATCTTGAAGCGGCATCCCTGTTGCTCCGCTTCCTGGAGGCATCTTTCCAGATCGACCATGTCGGCGTTGGCATAGCGGAAGCGTTTTGCCTTGCAGAGGCGCACGCCGTCGATGATGGAGGCGTGGTTGAGCGAGTCGGAGATGATGGCGTCTTCTTCGGTGAAGAGCGGCTCGAAGAGGCCGCCGTTGGCATCGAAGCAGGCTGCGTATAAGATGGTGTCTTCTGTCTTGAAGTAGTCGGAGATGGCCTTTTCAAGTTGCTTGTGCAGGTCCTGGGTGCCGCAGATGAAGCGCACGGAGCTCATTCCGTAGCCGCGGTTGTCCATCGCCTTTTTCGCAGCCTCGATGAGTCTGGAGTTATCGGCGAGTCCGAGATAGTTGTTGGCGCAGAAGTTGAGAACGTCGCCCTGCGAGCCCTCCACCTTGATGTCGGCGCTCTGGGGGGTCACGATCACTCGTTCGTTTTTGTAAAGTCCGGCTTCCTTGATCGAGTCAAGTTCCTTGGCCAGGTGTGTCTTGAAATCCTTATACATTGCTTCGCTTTTAAGAGTTTTCTTTTGTAATTGTCTGGGACGCTCCATCCCTCGGGTGGGAGAGTGGCCATAACAATTTTACAAAATTAAGTAAAATTCCGTCCGCTTCCAAAAACATGTATATGTTTCAAAGCATATTTCCATCCGCTCTATGCTATCCAAAAACCTTCCGCATGTCGGGAGCGTTGTTCTTTCAGTGGAATTATTTTTTGACAACTCGACTATGAATAAGACAATTTATTTTGCCGGTGGCTGCTTCTGGGGCACCGCCCATCTTTTTTCACTTGTCCCGGGGGTGGAAAGTGCCATCGCCGGATATGCCAACAGCCGCATTCCTGATCCTTCCTACGAACTCGTTTGCACCGGCACCACCAATGCCGCTGAAACAGTGAAAGTGGTTTACGACCCCGCCAAGATAGGCCTCACCACTTTGATAATGCTTTTTTTTAAGAGCATCGACCCTTTGTCGGTCAACCGGCAGGGCAATGATGTCGGTTCGCAATACCGTTCCGGCATCTATTATACTGATTCTTCGGAAGCGGAGGTGGTCGACACGATGCTCGCTGCTTTGCAGCGCAGATATCGCGAGCATATAGCCATTGAATCGGGATGGATTGAGAATTTCTATCCCGCCGAGGAATATCATCAAGACTATCTCTATAAGAATCCCGGCGGATATTGCCATGTAGATCCGGCCTTGTTTGAAGTTGCCAGAAATTCCGGGCGCCGGCATGTGGCTGCCGATCCGGATGAGCTGCGTGCCCGGCTCACTCCCCTGCAGTGGGAAGTGACTCAGCATGGCGCCACCGAACGTCCGTTTACAAATGAATATGACCGCGAGTTCCGCCGCGGCATTTATGTCGACATCACCGACGGCACTCCTCTTTTCGTATCGTCGCGCAAGTTTGATTCCGGATGTGGATGGCCGGCTTTCTCCCGTCCGATCGATGACTCGCTGATTGATGAGTTTGAGGATACATCTTTCGGTCGCTTGCGCACTGAGGTCCGTTCGGCCTCTTCGGGAGCCCATCTCGGGCATGTGTTCCCCGATGGTCCTACCGACGATGGCGGCCTGCGCTACTGCATCAACTCCGCCTCCCTCCGTTTTATTCCCGAAGCCGACATGGCCGCCCAAGGCTACGCTGACTACCTTCCCCTCCTCGATCCCCAATAAAAAATTACCCATTCAACATTTAGTTAGCCGGGGGTGCAGCTCAATCAGAACTGCACCCCCGGCTAACTAACCACCGATATTTGTCGCTGTGCCTCCGGAAGCGTTACAGGGTCGAATAATCTATAAAAAAAGTGAGACCCGGAGCGTGGAGCCGCTGCCGAGTCTCTGAAGGCGGGTGGAAGATGGGGCTCGAACCCACGACCTACGGAACCACAATCCGTCGCTCTAACCAACTGAGCTACATCCACCATGTTGCTTTACCGGGAAATTCCACTAAAGGCTTCGCAAGGTCTCTCCCGAAAAGCAATGCAAAATTACAACTTTTTTTTGATTCCACCAAATATTTGGAGTAAAAAATCAATATTTTTTCAAATAAAAAATTCCGGCCGATATCCGGCTGTTACGCTCATTTATTGTTTGGCGTTGGAATTCAAATGCTTGTCGAAAAAGTCGAGCGTCGACTTCTGCACCGTCTTAGGCATCTCATGTCCCTGCGACAGCAGATGGCATTCAAACTTGTCGGAGGCGTCCCGGCTTTCATAGACGCGGCGGATGATGTCGTAGCATTCCTTCACCGCGTGCGGCTTGAACAGTTTGTCGGTCTCGCCGTTCACAAGCATCAGCGCGTTGGGACATGCCATTGAGGCGATGTGGGGATAGTCGAGATAATTGTGCACTCCGCCAAGATTATTGGCGTAGCCCCCGCGTTCGTGCCGCCCGTAGGTCCAGTGCATCATGGCGTCGGTGGTCGTCATCCAGCACACAGCCACACTTGCCTTGATGAGCGGCGACATGGCGGCGAGCATCCACGAGCGATAGCCGCCCATCGAGAGACCGACACAACCGAGTCGCTCAGGGTCGGTCTCCGGAAGGGTGGCGAGAAATTCTGTGGCCAGCATATCCTCGTAGGTCATCCATGCACTAAGGTTTCGGCCGACGAGCAGAAAATTGCCGGCGACACTTGCAAGGTGGGTGTTGTCGCTGCCTTCCTTGCAACCGCGCTCGCCCCACATAAGGGCATCGGTCGACAGCACAACATATCCGTTCTTTGCAAGATAATCGCCGACAAACTGCTGTTCGTATAGGTTATCGGCCCAGGCGAGTGCATCGTCGAGTATCTCCTTGTCTACTCCGAATGGCCTCACCATTTTTTCTTTGCCGATGGTGTAGTGTGCGCCGTGGTCGTGCAGTGCCACTATTCCCGGGAAGGGTCCCTCCCCGTCGGGCACCAGCAGGTAGGCTCCGACGCGCGAATATTTCGTAAGGTTGAATTCTATCTTGTGCGCGGTGTAGCCGTCGCGCTTTTCCGACTCCACTATCACCATGTCGTAGCTTTCGGCTTTGGGTGGAGGCGGAAGCATTTCTTCCGTCATCCTGGCTCTCGCCGTCTCTTTCCATTGGTCGAAGTCGGTGATGTCGCTGTTGCCCCATGCCATAGGGTAGGAGAGTTCCGTCTTGAGGCTGTCGAGAAAGAGAGGCATGTCGCGCATCAGCTCATGCTTCCTCTCTTTCTGCGCCATGCTTTTTTCGGCCTGCGCGCTTTTCTTTTCAGCATACGCTGTTGCTGACGGTATAAAGAGGATACCGCCAGCAACCATGCAAGTTATTATCGTAGTGAATCTATTCATCGCAAAATTCAAAATTCCCCAATCTCCATTCAACATTCAATATTCAACATTCCCCATTAGAACGGTCTTCCGCCCCCGAATCCGCCGCGGCCTCCGCGTCCGCCGGGACCTCCGAAGCCTCCCGGCGGCGGCATCGGCAGATCACCGTTTTCCGCAGCTTTCTCAGCCATCTTCTTCCAGTTGAGAGAATTGAACTGCCAGCTAACTCCGAAGAGGAAATAGCGGGAAAGATTGTTGAAACTGCTGTCTACGATGGCTGTCTGCGAGATGCTGCGCGAGATATTCTTCGTGTCGGCCAGAAGGTCGTGTGCCTCTACGAATACGCTGAGTCCCCATGCTTTCGGTATTGTATACTGCAGGCTGGCGTTCCAGATCCATGATTCGGAGTCGTAGCCCTGCGAAAGACCGGCTGTCTTCGAGAAATTCAGGCCCGTGTCAAACTGAAGGCCGAAAGGAAAGTTGAGAGTGAAGTCGGTGCTGAAGCCGTAGCTGTGGTTGCTTTGGTCTTTCTGGTTGGCAAGAGTGCTGGTTGCAAGCTGCCACGAGTAGTTCGGGTTGGCCGATATCTGCACCACTTCAGTAGAGAACGTTATGCCCACTCTCGGAGCAAGCACTATGTTGCCGCTTCGGTTGAAGACTTCGTTGATGTAGCTGTTGTAGGTGCTGTAGTTGGCGCGCAGGTTGGCGAAGATGCGCCAGTTCTTGTTGCGCAGCGGCTGGTTATACATACCCATCATAAACATATTGAAGTCACCCGAAGTGTTGGTGTAGGTAGTTGTGCGCGCTCCCGTCGTCGGGTCGGTCGTGGTCTTGTTGATGATGTTGTTGATGGTGTAGCTTGCATTCGCAAAGGCCATGATCGACCGCTGGCTATCCATGTCGAAATTGTTGTAGCGTATGTTCATGCGCTGGGTGAAGGTCGGCTTCAGATCCGGATTACCCACCTTGATGTTCATCGGGTCCGACACGTCGGCCACAGGCTGAAGCTGAGTCATCGACGGCTCCGACGAACGGGCATTGTATCGGATGTTGAGTGCCGAGTTTTTCGAGAATTTGTAGCGGAAACGCATGTAGGGTGCGAAGTTGAGCACATTGCGGCGCGGTATGTTGCGCTCTGTCATTATCAGGTCGGTGCTCTTGCTGCTCGAAGGGGTAAGCTCGATGCCGGCATTAAGGTTCATCTCCTTGGTGGTGCGCACGTAGCCTACTCGGAAACTCTGTGTCAGGAAGTCGTTGCGAAAACGGTTGGAGAGGTCGTCCGACATCACTCCGCCTGCGGGAAGGAAACCGAAGTCGGGCATGTAGCTTGAGCCGTCGGCATTCTCACCGAGCAGGTCCATCGGCAGGTTGTAGACAAGTTTGTCGGCGTTGTTGCGGCGCGATGTGATGCTGTATACGAATTCCAGGAAGTTGCCCGGTCGTCCGATAGGTTCGGTCCATGTCAATCGTCCGGTCATCGAGTTGTTCCATGTGTGGTTGTCGGTGAAGCGGAAGAGATCTTCGTCCTGATTGTCGTTCGAAAGCAGATATCTGATGATTTCCGACAGTGATGTGCCGTGCTGCTTGGTGTCGGAGAAGGAGAACTCAAAGCGTGCGCTCAGCGAGCGTCCTTTCTTCTGCGGGAAGCGGTGCACGTAGGTGAGGTCGCCGCGTGCAGTCCATGAGTCGCCGTGGTTAGTGCGGTCGTTGTCCTGGCTGTTCACATGTGTCCCTTGCAGCCAGCCTGTGCCCGAGCGTTTGCCGGCGTAGAGGTCGGTGTGGCTGTACGAGGTAGAGTATCTTGTGTTGTAAGTGAAGGAGGGGCGGAAGTCGAGGGTGTTGTTCTCGTCAATCTCCCATTTCATGCGGAAGTTGGCGCGAATGTTGTGACCCTCGTCTTTCGATGTGGATCTCGATTTCTGAAAACTCACCGAGTCAGGAAGAATGTTCTGTGTGTCGCTCGAGTTGATGGCATTACGGTCGGAGTGGTTGTAGCTCACGTCGCCGCCGATGCGGAATACTTCAGCATTTCCCACATTGAAGTTGATGCCTATCATCTGAGAGGACGTGATACCGCCGCTGCCGCCAAACTGGTTGAAACTGCCTCGGCCCATGTCGCCGAAGCCCATGTTGTTGGTGTTGTTGGCGCGCCCTACGAGTGTGAACATGTTTTCATTCACCATTCTGTTCACTATGAAGTTGCCGGAGTAGCGGTTGTCGGTGCCGTAGCCGAAGCGGGCGTTGCCAAACCAGCTTTCCTCCATGCCTTTCTTTACGGTAAGGTTGATCACAGTCTCCTCCTCGCCGTCGTCGACACCTGTCAGACGCGACTGGTCGCTCTTGCGGTCTACCACCTGCACCTTCTCCACCATTTTGGCGCTGAGGTTCTTGGAAGCCATCTGCGGGTCGTCGGCAAAGAATTCCTTGCCGTTGACAAGGATTTTCGACACAGTCTTGCCGCCGGAGGTGATGCTTCCGTCGGAGCCTACTTCCACGCCCGGAAGTTTCTTCAGCAGGTCTTCTACCACGGCGTTGTCGGTGGTGTGGAAGGAATCAGCGTTGAATTCAAGAGTGTCTTCCTTGGCCACCACGGCAGTCTTCACACCTTTCACCACGAGCTCGGAAAGCACCGTGGAGGTGTCATAGAGTTTCAGCGTGGGAAGGTTGATAAGCTTCGTGGTGTCGCTCACCGTGAAATCGTAGGAGGCGGCGTCCATACCCGTCATGCTCGCCTTCACGGCATAGCGGCGCGGCTTGAGATTCTGAAATTGGAAGATACCGTTTTCATCCGTCATCGAACCGGTTACGATCGATGAGTCGGGAAGTGCGAGAAGGGTAGCGGTAGCTCCGATCAGAGGTTGGTCCTGGGAGTCTACGATGCGCCCCTTGACCGTTGCGGCAATCACAGCCGTCACGGCGAAGATAGAAATAGTCAGGGCTGTTAAGAATCGTTTAGCCATAATCATGATAAGTGTGTGGCGAACACAGCTTAATGTTTAGAGGGTTATAATATTTGAGTTAATAGAATCGCGAGCCGGAAAGAAGATAAACTCCACCTTCATCGCAAGCGAGAGAATATGATGTGAAAGAAGTCGGAAACGCGAGGTTTTAACTCCACACATTAACTAAGACCTGCAAACCTCCCAAAGGTTTATTCCCCCACGAAAAAATTTTTTTAAGAAGCAGGCGCGCCCAAGCAAAAGCCAGGCGCGCCCTCATCTCAACTCACGCGCCCGCATTGGGCGCGACAAGAATGTAATCAAACACTTTATATCATCATTAGTGTTTCAATTCACGTGCCAGTGCAGGCACGACGTACAACAATCTTAACAAAAAAATAAAAGCAAAAGTTTCTAATCACTTTCATTGCGCAGCCCCAACTCCCAAGTCAACTCTCAATAACGCACATCCAATTCAGCACCCACGCTACGCGCAACAAAACACGGAATGTGCGAGGATGTTTTGTCGCATGTGTTTCCAATTCCCGCGCCCGTTCAGGGCGCGACATCCTTTGCAGTCCTATAGTCGGTGATTTCGTTATAGTTTCAATTCACGCGCCCGTGCGGGGCGCGACCCCAGATCACATACGCCACCATCGGCTCAATCAAGTTTCAATTCACGCGCCCGCGGGGGGCGTGACCCACTAAGAGCGACCTTAACAACTACGTGACACTGTTTCAATTCACGCGCCCGCGGGGGCGCGACGTTTACCGTCGTCTCCTCTTTCATGCTCGAATGAATGTTTCAATTCACGCGCCCGCGTGGGGCGCGACTGTACCCGGCACTCCTCCTTTGCGTCCGCACCCTTGTTTCAATTCACGCGCCCGCGTGGGGCGCGACCAAAGCATTGTGAGCATCCACGAGGTCGGGGAAAGTTTCAATTCACGCGCCCGCGTGGGGCGCGACACGCTACACACGCCAACGCCACGATAAGCGCGGAGTTTCAATTCACGCGCCCGCGTGGGGCGAGACTCACGTTTTACTACACCGATACCGACGGCAAGGAGTTTCAATTCACGCGCCCGCGTGGGGCGCGACTTAAGTTTGTTGAGTTGATATTGCAACTCATCTTTTGTTTCAATTCACGCGCCCGCGTGGGGCGCGACATAGATCCGTTTGGGGATGACGAACTAATACACAATTGTTTCAATTCACGCGCCCGCGTGGGGCGCGACTAACTTATTCGTCCATAGGTTACAGGGTCGACTAGTTTCAATTCACGCGCCCGCGTGGGGCGCGACGGAAAGTGATTGTTTTCTCCCGGTGGTTGAATACGTTTCAATTCACGCGCCCGCCTGGGGCGCGACCCCTCGTTTCCAATTCCTATTTCAACATGGAGACAATGTTTCAATTCACGCGCCCGCGTGGGGCGCGACCTGTAGGCCTCGCGGTCAGGAGTCCACGCTCGAGGTTTCAATTCACGCGCCCGCGTGGGGCGCGACTCGCTTTCCGCCTCGACGCCCTCCGTCCTATACCTGTTTCAATTCACGCGCCCGCGTGGGGCGCGACATGGCCACCTTCCACAATCTCGGACTCGAGGTCGTTTCAATTCACGCGCCCGCGTGGGGCGCGACAAATATTTTTTTGTCGAGGCATTCATTATCAGAGGTTTCAATTCACGCGCCCGCGTGGGGCGCGACATACGAGGACGTTCAGGAATGTCAGTCTGGGGGAGTTTCAATTCACGCGCCCGCGTGGGGCGCGACTCTGAAATTATTGCCGTTCTATCAATCATTGCACACGTTTCAATTCACGCGCCCGCGTGGGGCGCGACGACATCTTTGCGCATATACATGCGGGGGGTGCCCTGTTTCAATTCACGCGCCCGCGTGGGGCGCGACAGGCTCCTGCTGAGGCTCCTGAATATTCTTCCTTTGTTTCAATTCACGCGCCCGCGTGGGGCGCGACCGGAGGTCGCGGATAGTACCTTGGTCGACTTGGCCGGTTTCAATTCACGCGCCCGCGTGGGGCGCGACCTCGCTAACGATAAAGTAACGTATCGGGGAGCCTTTGTTTCAATTCACGCGCCCGCGTGGGGCGCGACGTCACTAAGTATATGAGTTGTGTTACTGACCTTCCTGTTTCAATTCACGCGCCCGCGTGGGGCGCGACAACTCCAGATTGCTCGTGAACAGGCCCAATATAATGTTTCAATTCACGCGCCCGCGTGGGGCGCGACGTAATCTCTTGTCAGTACAATTGCAGTTTAATGCAAGTTTCAATTCACGCGCCCGCGTGGGGCGCGACGCAGATTGGAACGGCGCGGCAAACACTGATCATCTGTTTCAATTCACGCGCCCGCGTGGGGCGCGACATCACCAAAGAAAAATGTAGCGTGGCGAATTACTGTTTCAATTCACGCGCCCGCGTGGGGCGCGACCACGCGCCTCGATTGCCGAAAAGTCGCAAACATGGTTTCAATTCACGCGCCCGCGTGGGGCGCGACCATACACCAGTGCTATAGGTAACGTAGCGGTTCTGTTTCAATTCACGCGCCCGCGTGGGGCGCGACTGTTCTACCTCTACGTCGCGGATGCAATATTTTTTGTTTCAATTCACGCGCCCGCGTGGGGCGCGACAGGTTTACAACTCTTACGATTATGGCTAACAGAGTGCAGTTTCAATTCACGCGCCCGCGTGGGGCGCGACCTCGGCGGCACATCGGAGAGCCTGAACAAAAATAAACTGTTTCAATTCACGCGCCCGCGTGGGGCGCGACTCTCTGGTATCTCTACTGTCTCAAGACCGGTGAGCTGTTTCAATTCACGCGCCCGCGTGGGGCGCGACGGACTTATTCACAACATTGTGCCGCTCTGACTTGTTTCAATTCACGCGCCCGCGTGGGGCGCGACGTCCTCATAGAGGTAGTACACACCATCAGTAGTAAGTTTCAATTCACGCGCCCGCGTGGGGCGCGACGCTGAGCCTGCGGGGGATAAGGAAGATATGCGGGCTGGGTTTCAATTCACGCGCCCGCGTGGGGCGCGACTGCCATGTTTAAATGGTGGTGTATTTCATGTTTTTAGGCTTATCAATTCGCGAAATTAATGAAAAAAATACTGATTTGCAAGAACTTTTTAATGAGGATAGTCCTAAGTTGCTGAATCTTAGCAAGTGCGGAAACTGCGTATATTTTGCAAAGCTTACGGTTCGCGAATCATCATGTTTATTGAGAACAGATATTATATAATAAGGTCGCCTTGTATATCGATAGCTGTTTCCACACCGATCCTTTCGATTTTGGAATGATAATTATTCCCCATGTGGTAAATTCTTATGGAGTCAACGTTTTTATCAATAATTGATATCAGTTGATGCTTAAGACTTAGCAGCTGAGAAGGCGTTACTTCACATTCGAAAACAGAACTTTGAACTCTTTGTCCATAATTCCTACAACATTTTGCAATCTTCCGCAATCGTTGTTGACCTTCATTATTCTTTGTCTCAATATCGTATGTCACTAAAATATACATATTGAAGTTGTTTAAACTTATTTACGAATTATAAAAATCAACATGAAGAGTGAAAAACCAAGATTCTATTCATTAATCTTCCGCCATTTTTCCGGTGTATTTCTATTCACTCATGAGGAAATCTGACGATATCTTAACATTAAAAATTTAGTTTAAACATCTTCATTGTTATTTTATTTTAATAAAAAGACTGGATAATCGTCCAAATCATTTCTTAGGTATCGTGATAGTAATAACGCCTGGACGTAGGGTAATAACCCGAGTTGGATTTTCTCCTGTAAAAACGGATGTATAATTTCTGTCCGCTTTTTTGACTGCCATGATGATAGAAATGTTTTAAGACCTTTATCTGTGAAGCGGACAGATGTCGTTTGATTGTCTTCATGAATTTGAAAATCAGAAGGGGAAATCTGTCTTTTATTGATTAATGACAACACATGTCTGTCTACAATATATGCACGGAGTTCTTCCATAAGATCCAATGCAAGTGAATATCGACCGGGTCGTATCTTATGCATATAACCAATGGCCGGGTCTAACCCTACAGACTCAAGAGCGGAAACACATTCGCTTGCCAACAAAGAATATCCAAAAGACAACATGGCATTTACGGCATCTGTAGGTGGACGTTTATGGCGACCACTGAATTTAAAGCATTTTTCTTTATTCAGTATCAAATGAGAGAAAACACTGAAATATACAGACGCTGCATAGCCTTCAATGCCCCTTATGGATTCTTCTAAAGTTTCATTATACACTATGTTTCTGTATTTATATAGATTATCGATTGCTTTGGATACCTCCATTACTCCTGTATTATCAGGATAGTCTCTCGTGAATCTATGTAAAATATTTCTTGAATTTTGAATCTTAGCAAAGATGGACAATGATGCCAGATGGGCAGCCAACAGTTTGTCGTTGATTAACTCATGTTGTTTATGCCTTAATAAAACATTGCCTTTAACCGGACCTTGGATTCTTGCAATAAACTTCCCATGAGGAGAAAAGAATGAAAGAGAGATGCCATTTTCTGCGCATAGCCTCATAAGGCCCGGACTTGCTCCCTGATAACCGAAAGTACAAATAGATTCTATGTTCTGAGAAGGTATACGGAATATTTCCTGTCCTTTTTCGGACACGACAACATTTGTGCCATCTTTACTCAGATAAGCTTCAGGCTTGGTTACATATAAAGTGTTAAGAAGTTTCTTCATTTAGAATGAATGATAAATATTCAGATACATTTTTCTTCGCCAAACGTGGTATACATAGATTAAATAGAGAACATGATTTGCAAGACTTGCTTACTGATGCTTTAGGTGTTGAACCTGAATTGATAAGAGAATGCATTTCATTGCTGATTTGAACGACCCTTTGCCGGTGGTCATCTGAAATATCAAAATACTCTCTATGTCGCTCCTGCCAATAGAATATAGCTCCCGTATCTATTCCTATGCCCCACATTTCTTCTAGAATCATCGCCTGGGCTGTTACCTGCAGGCGGTCGCAATCAGATGCTTTACGGCTACCTCTTTTGTATTCTATTGGCAATGCTTTAAATAATCGGCTTTCAATAAGAGTCTTTTTATCCTTGACAGCGGGCGATGATGGGTTAATCTCAACGATATCGGCAATCCCGGATAAGCCTAAAATCGATGAAGCAATGTGAAGACTTCTAAGGGATATGACGTCAGATCCATTGGTTTCGCGCAAAAAGGGGTTGTCAACGTTTTTGTGAAGCAACTCTCCCTCGGTGGTGAGATGGTTGTCGCTCCATAACTGTTCGACATGGATCAAAGCCCACTGTCGAGGACAAAACGCATAATGTTGTATCCCCGACAGCGGTAGCATGTCTTCTTCTGAATACATGATAGTATTCTGCATTGGTAGATGATTACTTGTGAAAGAATCAGAATATCTCAACCAACCTGACTCCTTCAGGCAGATTGTCTTTATCTATTGAGATCACGTAATCTCCGAAACTGCGTGGGGTCGAGTCTTCGTTGGCTTTTTTTATCGTCACGAGGTCGAAAAGTTTGTTGGCGGGAGCATTTCCGAGTTCCGACGAATGTTCGAACGCTATGATTTTTCTTACCGACATAAGCCCTCTTGCCGCCGATCTGTCATTGTCAAACATGTTGGTCAGTGCTTCCCAGAATATTTTCAGGTCTTCTTCAGAAAATTCCGTCTGCCTGGCGAGATTGGCGGAGATGAATCCGTGGGCGACATACAGTCCGTAAGGTACGGTAGCTTTTCTGCCGATAGTTCGCTCTTTCTCTTTATCCGCTTCTTTAGTGACAGCCATACGCGTGATGGCATGTGAATGGCTAAAGATAGGGTCGATCGACCGGGCGAATGTCAGTTGTATGGGGCCTCTCACCTGACCTTGTTTTTCCTTAGTGGCGATCACTGCACCAAAAGCCCTTATATCGAAATATTTTTCGCAAAGCGCTTTTTTTGCCGACTCTTTCTTTTTTTCCTTGGGTGCATCCTTTACTTTTGATGTAGCATAGATGTCTTCAACTCTGTTGTCTAAGACGGCTGCCTCCTGAATGAAGATATCGTAGCCACTTTTATCGCGCATGGCCACATCTACATAGTTGCGTACCTTTCTTTTCAAGCATACGTCAGTGACCAATCCACATCCTGTCTCTGTATCTACTCTCGGCAGATTTCCTGCATCCGGATCGCCGTTGGGATTCCCGTCCTGTACATCGAAGACGTAGATGAAATCGATTCGATTTTTAATTTCGTTCATTATGATTATGATTTAGTGTTGTTTTGTTTGTCTTCTTTCTTAGTGAAGAGATCCAATCTCTGGTGATAGTATCCTATGAAGAATCTTCCCTGGTCGCCGAGGTCAAGTCTGGCAGGGAAACCCAAAGGTGAGAGTAAGGAAAAAATCTCCTGCTTCAGCTGTTCGTAATAAATGCGGCTTCCTGTGGAAAGTTTTTCGAGATGATGGTTTGACAATGACATCATTGAAGGAAACACCAGAATGGGAGTGGAAGAAGCCGCGGCCATGAATTTGCTGCGGATTGAGTCCCCTGCGTTGGCGCAACTTTGGATGTGCTCGAGCACTGCAGTGAGTCTTCCGCACACATATCCCGGATTTTTGTTCGTTTTGTCTAACATGACTTCTAATGGTTTTGATTGGGTGTTATATTTTTGCGATCGATTGATATATGCTTTCAAGATAGCGGCTCTTCCAATGGAAACCGATTGCTCATGAAGGCTATTCCTGATGCGCTCCAGCGCCGATGTGTATAGCGAAAATGGATATTGTACAGCTGAAATTACAGCTTTCAATGTAGCTTCCACAAGGCAGGAGGGTGCATCTGTTGATTTACCGCTCAATGTTATGTTTGAGAGCATGGTGAAAATGCCGGTGTAGGGCTTTCTGTGGTCCGGATTTCTGCTGTCGCCAATTTCCATGTCGGAAAAGTGTTGTAGAATTTTGTCAGAAAAGTCTTTGAGGCTCATGTCATCCCATGACACCACAGCGATTCTTCCCACATTTGGAGCCAGTCCGAGAATATAGAATCGGTCGTCGAGTGTTGTCTTGATCTTGCCCGACCAGATGCTTTTGTAAAGTTCCTGAATCTTGTCTATGCTTTCATTAGGGTCATCAACTTTTTCAAAATCCAGATATGATAGGTCCCAGAATGAATTCTCAACATCATTCACTACGCTGTCCTCTCCCGAGCCCAAAAGAGGAAAATTCTGTCGCCGACTTTCAATTTGTTGTGAGAATCTTTCCCCAGAAGAGCTTTTAGGGCCGATGTATAGCAAAACTCGGCATCTTTAGATATTGGAGCATTGTAGGCCTGACTTTTACCGTAGGAGTCATATCCGGAATTTACTTGCATCCCGACCAACGCCGCCCCGGGAGAATTACCCGGAATTGGCGTCGCTGATGTCAGTCTGGCGAGAGGACCATATTGTCCGGTTATCAGGCAAATTCCATCTATTGAGTCGTCGGCTGATTCGTCATTGCCTGCTGCAAGCGATAGCTTTTCAGCCACAAGGCAATCATCGCCTTCAAGCTGAAACGAGAAATTGGAACCGGTACTGCCCTGCACGGCATCGAAGAGAGGATCGCTTTCAAATTGGAGCAGTCTCTCTCCGTGAGGAATATCATAGAATCGTTTTACGGCCTGAATCGATGCGTCATCGGGGTTGCGTTCGGCAATTTCATTAATTTTTTCGACGAACAAGGAGTTGCATTCCTTATAATCCTCTGCTAAACCGAGAACGTATTTCCCGTTATCCCAAAGACTGTTCGCTTTTGGAGCGGAAGTGCGGCCAACGCCTTTGGGGACAATGAACGAGGCACATTTCTTTTTGTCGATTCTCTTTGACTCAAAGCGCTTGAACCTGCCATTTCTATCGATGACTATTACGTATTCAATCTCCTTCAATTCGGATCCGGGCGGTGGCAACGTCCCGAGCCGATTGTAATATTCATATAACTTTTGCAGTATCATCTCAAAATCTCTATGCTGTCAGGTTGGGGAACTTCAATCACTCCGTTGTCCATCCTGGCATTGAAAAACATTGGAGTTATGTTTTTTTCATCAGAAAAATCCATGTCGTATAGCATTATGCCGAAGTCTCTTGACTCCTGCAGAAGGTCACTTCCCGACTTTGAGTTTTCCGGTAGTAGTTTGAAGAAGGCTGCGCATTCCCGGGTTCCGAGATAAGGCATATTGAAAGCTTGCCCCTTCGATGCTCTTCGTTCAAACATCTGCTGGTATTTCATGGGATTTTCATCTTTACCCGGCGCGTGCCCCTTCTCATTTTTTCTTTCTTTAGGTGGAATATAGACCATCCGTGCATATATGCGGTATCTTACGTCTCTGAGCATCAGTGTGTTTTTCTGCTGACGCTTCTCTGTGGCTATGATCGGTTTCGCATCAGCTTTTCCCGCTCCTATTGCTCCCACTTCATTTCGCCTGATAGAAATGTGTTTGATCGGATTCACGACTTCAATTCTGGTTATCTCCCACTGAATGGCAGGTTTCCAGAATATAGCCTGAAATATATTGCGGGCTGCCGATGGGGTTATGACATCATAACTCACTCTTTCCACCTTCAGTTCGGGTCGGGTGAAGCAAGCTATATCGCCCCATATTTCCAATCCATATTCTTTATCAAAATGCTCCATTTTTATTATATTACGAATGTTTGTTCTTCATATTCATTACTGACCTTGAGTCCGGTATTCTCATCATATTGTTGCTTCAGCGGAATGTAGTATATGCCATCCCATATTTCTTCAATCACCCCTTTCATGTACAATTCGTTGAATGTTCTTTTCCGGATGCCGACAGAATATAGGCCAAGTTTCGACAAAAGAAATTTGGAAGGCTTGTTTTCTTTCAGCAGCCTCACCCATTTCTCGGCATCTCCGTAGTTTACGATTACGCTTGTTTCTTGCTCATCAATTAGATGGAATTTCTCGGAAATAGTCTCAAAACTTATTTTCCGCGGGTCTGCATACATTCCAATTATTCCTTCTTTATCGAAAGAATTAGTTTTGCTATAAAGAATCCTGAAATATTCCCGCATAGTGTCCGGATCAAACCAATCGGAATCCGGATGCAAAGACAGAAGTTCCTTCATGGCGTATGAGGAAGCACCCATATTCCCTTTAGCTACATAGCCGTCCGGTTCAAAAATATATGTGGTGGCATTCTTTTTTTTCCCTTCCCGATTGCATCTTCCGGCTGCCTGAAGCATGGAATCCAGACCGGCAAATTGCCTGAAGACAACAGGAAAATCGATGTCAACGCCAGCCTCGACAAGTTGAGTGGAAATCACTCTTATAGGTTTGTCATGCGATGTCTTCAACAGATCATACAACATCGACAGCTTGTCTTGTATATGCTTAGAGCACATCATTCTCGAAAGATGAATCACATTTCCATCCTCTGGCATGAGCTCATATAGTTCCGATGCGATTTTTCTGGTGTTGACTATGCATAATACTCTGGGAAAAGAGCATAGACGTTTGGCTACGTCTTCCAATGTCTCTTTAGAAGTGGGCATTTTTAGATCGACTCGTCTTAACTTCTCGTGAAGGCGCATTTCGGCGGGAATGATGGGATTCACATGTGATTGTAAGCCCGTGAATCTTGCAGTTCCCAAACCTTTGTGAATACCGCTCAGGCAAGGTTGGCTCGCGGTGCAGAGGAGGACGGAAACATTGAAGTTGCCGGTGTAGGCTTCTATCGCCTCCACGATTGGTTGAAGAAAAGTCAAAGGAAGGTTTTGAACCTCGTCAAGTATAAGAATGCTATTGCAGATTGAATGCAATTTCCTGCATTTCCCGGGTTTGTTGGAGAATATTGATTCAAACAGCTGGACGTTGGTAGTGACCACAATCGGTGCATCCCAGTTCTCGCTCATCAGCTTGTTTTTGTGATTCATATTTTCTTCCGACACTACGCTGTGGTGTTCGAGCACATTGTTATCTCCGAAAATATCCCGAAGTATTTTTGCGGTCTGAATGATAATGCTGGTGTATGGAATGGCAATTATTATTCTGTCTTTATTATGCTCGATTGCATGGTTCAAAGCCCATACTACAGAAGAGATGGTTTTGCCGCCCCCGGTCGGAACCGTCAATTCATAAATTCCCGGGGCCTCATTGCTTTTGTCAAGACACAATTGCTGTATTTCATTTCTGATGCTATTGATAGGAGAGGCTGGCAAATCCTTGAATTGGAGAAGCCAATCATCAAGCCTTTGTTTTAATTCTGGCAGTGTATTGCTGTTGCCTCTGCTGCTGAAATCACTCGGATTCATGAATCGCTCTGTGTCCAGATAATCTGCATCAGTAAGGCACGAAAATAAGACTCTTGCCAGGTGAGATATATCCGTAGCCTTTATTTTAGGTTGTTCAGGTTTGATGTCGGGTATGCAGGTCGACACTTCTTCAGGAATATCATATTGCAATGATGAATCCAATTCAAATCTATTATAAAGACCACGATGGTGGCCGGCTACGATATTAGGCATGATTTTGAAAGGGTCTCCATACTTTTTATCCAGCATGGCAGCACCTGTGATACTGTGACTTTTATCGTTATATTGGCCGGCGTTGCAATCGTAGCCTGATTTTATTCTGATGTAGCGTTGAAAATCCTCCTTTTCTTTTCCTCGGTCGTGGATATATCCCAGAATCTTGCCCCAGTTGCCATATCCAATTCTGCCGGCAAATTCAGATGCCATGTCTGAGACTCCCTTGCAATGCTCTTCATTCGATTGCACAACCCATTCTTTTGAATCCTGATCAAAATATAAATGTGATATAATGAGTCTGTCGAGTCTCTTCATGATGGAGAAAGAAATAAAAATAATTAAAGTCGGAAATTTTGTTAGCAAAGTTACTGATTTTATTTTAATGAAACAAAAAAAAAGAATAAAATCAGACTTGATGCTTATTATAAACTTATGATCATGTCTTTAACCATTTTTCGGCAGGAATCGGCAATAGGTTTGGGTTCGTTAAAAATTATTATTAACTTTGTGTTTCCATATTTCATTGCCGAAATTTCAACTCTAATCATAAAATGCTTAAAATTTATTTGCCAATGAAAATGCTTAAATCTTTTTTCGCCGGGATAGCACTGGCCTCAATCGCTCTGCCGATGGGGGCGGCCGGGCGCGATTTGCTGATCAACGATGATTGGCGCTTTTCCCTTTCTTCTGATTCAATCGCTCCTTCAGCCGTGGATTTCAATGATAATGATTGGCGCAGGCTTACCCTTCCCCACGACTGGAGCGTGGAGTTCCCGTTCGACCGTGATAATTCTTCGGGCAACGACGGTGCCTATCTGCCTACAGGATGCGGCTGGTATCGACGTGTCCTCAATGTCACTCCGCAGCAGGCAGACCGTAAGATGCAGCTTTACTTCGAAGGTGCCTACATGAAGACGGATGTGTATGTCAACGGTCAGCTTGCCGGCTCGAATCCTTACGGCTATTCCTCTTTCTTTGTCGACATTACTCCCTTCCTCCATCAGGGCGACAACACGATTGCGGTGAGAGTCGACAATTCGATGCAGAAAAACTGCCGGTGGTATTCGGGGTCTGGCATCTTCAGAAATGTCCGCCTGATGGAAACCGACAAGGCGCACGTAGGCAACTGGGGTGTGAGCATCTTCACTCCCTACCTTACGACTGCCGATATAAAAACCCGGATTGTGAACGAAAGCGACCGCAGACGCAACCTGACAGTGACAGCCACGGTCGATGGCAGGTCTGCTTCCGGTGAATGCTCCATAATGCCGGGTGAAAGCAAGGAGATAGCGCTGACAGTCTCTCTTCCCGACGTGAAACCATGGACACCCGACACTCCTTCTCTCTACACGGCGGATATCGAGCTTACCGAAGATGGCAAAAAGATCGACAGCGTTTCCGAACGCTTCGGATTCCGCACCATAGAGTGGTCGGCTGCCGAGGGCCTTAAGATAAGCGGGCAGCCGGTGCTGCTCAACGGTGGCTGCGCCCATCACGACAACGGCATTCTCGGAGCGGCTGCCTACGATGCTGCGGAGCGCTATCGGGCGTCGCTGATGAAGAAGGCGGGTTTCAACGCGGTGCGCACATCCCACAACGTTCCGTCGGAGGCATTTCTCGATGCGTGCGACGAGCTGGGCCTGCTAGTCATCGACGAGGCTTTCGATGGTTGGCGCGACGCTAAAAACTCCCACGACTATCATGAACTTTTCGATGCCGGATGGCAGAAGGATCTTGACGCCATGTTGCTGCGCGACATGAATCATCCTTCCATATTCTGCTGGAGTGTTGGCAACGAGGTGATAGAACGCGACAGGATAGAGGTGGTGAAGACAGCCCGCGACCTCGCCGGAAGATGCCGGCAACTTGATCCGTCCCGTCCCGTGACTTCGGCTCTTGCCAACTGGGGTAAAGACTGGCGTACCTACGACCCGCTCGCGGAAGCATTCGATATTGTCGGCTACAACTATATGATACACAACTCGGAAAGCGACCATGAGCGGGATCCGCAGCGGGTGATGATGCAGACCGAGTCTTATCCCAACGATGCGTGGAGCAATTTCAGAAAGGCGAAAGACAATCCCTATATCGTCGGCGATTTCGTCTGGACTGCTATCGATTATCTGGGTGAGTCGGGCATCGGCCGGTGGTATTATGAAGGTGACGTGCCCGGTGAGCACTTCGAACGTCCGCTTTATCCCTGGCATGCGTCGTATTGCGGCGACATTGACCTCACCGGACTAAGAAAACCGGTGAGCCATTACCGTTCGATGCTGTGGAACGAGGATGGCGAACATCTCTACATGGCTGTGAGGGAGCCCGATGGATATGCGGGCGTGGTCCGCACCACAAGCTGGGGCACTTGGCCTACTTTCGAGTCGTGGAACTGGCCCGGACATGAGGGTAAGGATATAGAGGTGGAGGTGTATTCGCATTATCCGCAGGTGCGCCTTTATCTCGACGACACGCTGATTGGCGAGAAACAGACTGCTGAGATGAAGGCCTCATTCACATTGCCCTACAAGCCCGGCACGTTGCGTGCGGAGGGATTGTCCGACGGAGCTGTTCAGGAATCGACCACGCTGAAGACCGCGGGGCGCCCGGTTGCAATCCGGCTTACCGCCGACCGCGACACTCTGCTGCGTGATGGCAGCGATATGGCATTTGTGGTTATTGAGATTGTCGATGCCGAGGGTAATGTGGTGCCAGTGGCCGACAATCAACTTGAAGTGAGCGTCTCGGGCGCTGCCATATTGAAGGGACTCGGCAATGCCGACATAAAGGATGAGGATCCTTACTTCGACGGCCGCCACAAAGCGTGGAAAGGCAGGGCTCTCGCGGCAGTGCAGAGCAATGGCCGCAAGGGCAAGGTGGCGGTCACTGTGACATCACCAGGACTGAAGAGCGGAAAACTCCGGTTCTGACAATTCCTTTAGCTTGGAGAATCCTGACGTCCTTCTTGGCGCAGCGATTGGATGGCGGCCTGACGGTCAGCCTCAATCAGAGATTCAAGACGCGCGGCGTATGCCTCGACGTCGATTTCGGGTCGGCTGAGTTCCGGCTTCGTTGCTATCCATTCTCGCTGCAATGCTTCATAATCCTCGGCCATCCGGTCGAGGATTTTTTCTATCTCCGCTATCGAGCCGGTTGCTTTCAGTTGCGCGAGTGCCTCCTGCGGCATCAGTTGGCTGCCGAGATCAATCCATTTTCCTCCGCCCATTTTTTCATGAGTCTCCTTCTTCGAGGAGTCTTCAGCAGTTGTGGATGCTGTTGCGCCCAATCGGCGCAGATAGAGCGCGATAGCCATCTTGTAGAGCTCCGCACCTTGTGTCAGGTGGCGTCGGCTCACTTTCAACCCTCCGGCCATTATCTCATCGTCGGAAGAGCCGGCAAGCAGATTGGAGATCACGTCGAGAGCTCCGAGCATACGGTCGACTGTGAGGGGATTGAGCACGGGGAAAGTGATGCGGTCTATGAGCGGTATTCCACGGCCGCGCCGGTGGTCGCGCCGCGGCCACTTCTCGCCATCGCGCCTCAGGCCGTAGCTTTTCAGCATGGCTCCGGGCACTACCGAGGTGACACCTCTGGCATCGCCGAAAAGATAGGAGAAGGGGAAAGGTGAGGTGTCGGGATGAGTCTTATGGTCGCCCATCACGAGCGAATAGGCTCCGATGCAGCTGCCGTGCATCACGTAGGCGTTCGACGCTGTCTTTGCGCCGCGCTCCATCACTCCCCAGTGCACTGGCCCGAGTTTATAGGTGTGGTTGCTCATGTTGGTGCCTGAGCCGGCGTTCATGAAAGAAGTCTGCACGCCGATGAGCAGCGAACTCTTGTGCATGCTCACTGTGTAGGGGCCGGCAAGCAGGGCGCATGCCTCGCCGTTTTCCATTGCGCAGTTGGCGAAGAAAAGCGAATCGTGGGCCGTGAACCTTTTGTCAAGCACACACCCCTGGCCTACATACACATGGCGCAGAAGGCACCCTCCTTTCACCACAGCGTCTTCGATGATGAAGTCTTCAGCGTCTACTCCATGTCCCACAAAAGCGAGCAGTGACGCTCCCGGGGCGCAGTTGCTGACGATGCTGCCGTTTTTCAGACGTGCCGCTCCTTCAACCGATACTCCCGGCCAGACGCGCACATCGCATATCGGACCGCAATCGGTGATGGAAGCGCCGTGGCCGATTTCCGGAGAATCCGGTAGCGATGCCGTAAGCCTGTCTATCATCGGAAACAGTTTTGAGGCGGCAAACTCCGGGTCGAGGGCGGCGAGGGCAGCCACCTGGGCGGATATGCCGGGATAGATGCGCACCGGGCGCGTCCCTGTCTCGTCGAGCACAGCGACATCACATCCCACTCCATACGATGCCCCGGAAGAGCGGCAGATTCGGGCCACATTGACGATGCGCACGTTGTCGCCGATGCGCACATCGGCTATGCCCCCGGGCACGTTGATGATTTCCGGATTGGAGCCGATGGCTACATCGCCCCGGAAAAAGACATTGCGTATCTTGCGCAAGTCGGCATCGGAGGAAATGGAGACGCGGCTCCAGTCGTCGCACCAGCACCCCTGGCGCTCCAGGATTTCTATCTGCTTCTCTGTCATCTTGTCTTTTTTTCGGCTTTCGCTTGCGAAAACCGCGCTTTTGGTTTTAGTGTGTTTATTCTGTGTGGAGGTTCCGGTTTGGATTGGCGGCTATAGTTAGGCGAGGGCCGATGCAGCCCCCGCCGGATGGTTATTCCTCGTCGTATTTCTGGAAAAGGAAATCATTGTAGGGAAAACGCTCCACATGAATCTCCTTTGCCTTCTCATAGAGAAGTTGCTTGAGTTCGTCGATATTGGTCTTTTCTTTGGCCGAGATGAACACGCAATTATTGTTCATGCGGGCCATCCATGTCTTTTTGAACTCCTCGAGAGGT
Organism: Bacteroidales bacterium; assembly: GCA_030524805.1. Taxonomy (GTDB): domain Bacteria; phylum Bacteroidota; class Bacteroidia; order Bacteroidales; family Muribaculaceae; genus Lepagella. Next base: position 35,429 of record JAUNFY010000022.1, read on the forward strand.
ATGTTCTCGCGTGTGGCGGGGGTGAGGTCGTCGGGATCCTTGGGGGTGTAGGTGAACGCGTCGATCTTGTTGAATACAAGAATCACGGGTTTGCGGGCAGCACCGCACACTTCATTGAGTGTTTTCTCCACCACCTCTATCTGTTCCTCAAACTGCGGATGGCTCACATCCACCACGTGGAGAAGCAGGTCGGCCTCACGCACCTCATCGAGAGTTGACTTGAACGACTCCACGAGGTGGGTAGGAAGTTTGCGGATGAAGCCCACCGTGTCGGTGAGCAGGAAAGGAAGGTTGTCGATAGTCACCTTCCTCACTGTAGTGTCGAGGGTGGCAAACAGTTTGTTTTCGGCAAAGACGTCGCTTTTGCTCAGAAGGTTCATGAGGGTGGATTTGCCGACATTGGTATATCCCACGAGCGCCACGCGGGTGAGTTTGCCGCGGTTTTTGCGCTGTATGCTCTTCTGCTTGTCGATATCCTTCAGTTCCTCCTTGAGGCGCGAGATCTTGTCGAGGATTATTCGGCGGTCGGTCTCTATCTGCGTCTCGCCGGGGCCGCGCATGCCGATGCCGCCGC
>JAUNFY010000023.1 GCA_030524805.1 Bacteroidales bacterium
AAATCGTCCAAGTGTACCAACGGAATTGATTTTTATTTTGAAATTCAGGAAATTTTGATTAATTTTGCGATATTAAAAAATGAAGGTATGAAAGACTATAAACCCCGTGTGGCCGACACGATGCTTGAAGACAAACTTGATGCGATGGGAGCCGTCCTTATCGAGGGCGCCAAATATTGCGGCAAGACCACGTTGGCATGTCAGCATGCTAAAAGCGTGCTATATATGGCCGACCCTGACAATAAGGAGCAGAATCTTATTATGGCTCAGACCAATATAGGGCGTCTGCTGAAAGGCGACACTCCGCGGCTGATAGATGAGTGGCAGATAGCACCTCAGATTTGGGATGCCGTAAGAAATGAGGTAGACAAGAGAAGTGAAGACGGACAATTTATTCTGACCGGATCGGCAGTTCCCGCCAATCCGGACGCTATATTTCATTCCGGCACAGGGAGGATGTCGTGGCTCAGGCTGCGGACAATGAGCCTTTGGGAATCGGGCGATTCTTCCGGAGAAGTAAGTCTTTCAAAACTGTTTAAAGATTCGGAATCGGTCGACGGGTCGAGTTGCATAGATATCGATCGGCTTGCTTTTCTCACATGTCGTGGCGGTTGGCCTAAAGCCATATTGAAAGAAAATCCGAAATCGGCCCTGATGCAAGCGGAAGAATACTATGAGGCGGTGGTGAGAAGTGATATATCGCGGGCCGACGGAATCTTGCGCGATCCGGAACTTGCGCGCCGGTTGATGCGAAGCTATGCCAGAAACCAAGGCTCGCAGGCTACGGTGTCGACTTTTGTGGCTGATTTGTCGGCCAATGGCGTGTCGCCGTCGGAAAATACAGTGTATGCCTATCTTAATGCCCTCAAGAGCATTTTCGTGATAGAAGACTCCATGGCGTGGAATCCGAACCTGAGAAGCAAGACCGCTGTAAGGACTTCCGATACAAGATATTACTCCGACCCGTCGATAGCTACTGCCGCATTGGGGCTTGGGCCGGATGACCTGATTGGAGATCTCAATACTTTTGGATTGATGCTCGAGACCCTTTGCGTAAGGGATCTGAGGGTGTACGCCGACGCGATCGGAGGCACCGTGTATCATTACAGGGACAAGACGGGGCTTGAATGCGATGCCGTAGTTCATTTGAAGAACGGGAAATACGGGCTTATTGAAATTAAACTGGGAGGAGAACGGCTGATATCGGAAGGTGCTTCCAATCTTGTGAAACTTGCCAATAAGATCGATACCGACAAGATCAACAAACCATCTTTCCTTATGGTCCTCACGGGAGTGGGGCAGTATGCCTACAGGAGGCCGTCAGATGGTGTGTTGGTCGTGCCGGTAGGGAGTCTCAGAAATTGATGGCGGCGATGCGGCGGAGCCAGCCTTTGCGGAAGCGGAGGTTGGCGGGGCGGTTGCGGCAGATGCTTTCGATGTAGTCGATGCGGGCTGCCTTTATCTGCCCGAAGAGCTGAGCGGGCTCGCGAGCGGCGAGCGCCGCGAGAGTGGCCGGCCCCACTATGCCGTCGGCCGTCACCCCGAGCAGGCGCTGGGGGATGGTGATGCCATAGCGGCCGCTGGTCCACACCCAGTCTACGAGCATCTCCGCAACGGGTTGCGACTCAATCCGGTCGGCCTGCCAACGGTCCCAGAACATGGTTTTCAGTATCTCGAGCCATTCGGCGTATTGCAGACGGGCCAGATCGGCCACGCCCGGCGTCTTCAATCCCTTCTTGCGGCAGTAGTCGCGATAGGTGCCGATGGTGATTCCTGCAAGCGTGGCGCCACCCGCGTCGGACGGGTCGCAGGCAATCCCTTTGCCTTTGGCTTTCTCAAACAGCGACTTGGCGTCGAGGCTGCTGTCGGCCACTCCCGATTCGAAATAAATCAGAAACGGTATCAATGCTTCAATCTTCGCCATATTCCTATTATTATGCACGCCATTGCCAGTATGATTCCGGCTATGGCCATGCGGTTGATGCCGGATGCTTTTGTGATTTCCTTCCGTCGCAGGGTTTCGCGGGAGGCTTCGGATGCGGCTTTTGCGCCGGAGTCTACCGCGAGCGACGTGTCTTCGCTCAGTGCCGACCGGAGCAGTGATTGCCGTTGCTCGGCGGAATCCTTGCCGGCGATGCCCGCTATGCCATATAGTTCCATCTTCCCGTCGGGATAGATGATGGCGCGTCCTCCTTCTTCTACAAAATCCATCTGCCGGCGAGACTGCAGACGGAGCAGCGACGCGGCGCGGAGTTGAGTGTCGGCTACGGCGCAGTGCTGCCGGAGGGAGAGGCGCGCGGAGTCGGATGTTATTGTCCGGATGTTTTCTGAAAAGTCAGATACTGTCTGGCGGCTCCGGCAACCGACGAGAGCAGAAATCGCGATGATGCTTATAAATAGAGTCTTTTTCATGATAATAAAATGATTCAAGTTGAGTATCTCAAATGTGTCGTTGATAATCCGGAGAGCAATTGCATATAAACCAGCCTTATAACCTTATGTCTTCATCGAAGTTGATTTAACCTTATAACCAAATAACCTTATAACCCATAACCTAATAACCTTCAAGTCGAGCCTGCGAAACTTGAATCAATAATCGCTCGGAGGAATTCTCCTGTCGCAGCCGCGCACGCAACATTTGCGGGCTTCCGCGTCGGTAAGTTTCAGCTCCACCTCATGCCGCTGATGGATCTCCTGAATGCGCATGGCCTGCTCCTTGCGCAGTTCAGAGTAGATGGCGTCGATTTTAGCATCCCTTTCCGCGAGCCTCGATTCCAGCCAGTCCACCTGCTTGCGGCTGTTTTCGTTTTCGGCGGCCGTCACGTCGGCCTCCTCCTTGCGGCGGTTGAGTTTTCGGGAGTGCCACCACCTGAATCCCTCGATCAGTCCCTGCACGCCGCCGGCGGTGCCTGCGAGCGCGATGATATCCGTAATTTCCATAAAAGAATGATTTTTTTGTCGCAAAATTACGTCAGCGCAGGGCGCCCGGCACCTTATCGCCATAATTGAACTACTGTTCCGGCTCGTTTGTTAAGTCATAAAAACCCCGCGGTCGGGGTTTTGCGAAACGAGAAATACTATGGATTCCACTGACAAAACCAAAACCAATACTACTGAAAACACGCAGCCGACCGCCATCCGCAGTCGCCGCTGGCATAAATTTGACGAGGTGGTGATGTTTATCATGCACACCATACTGTTTGTGGTGTCGGCCGCCCTCATCGTCCTTATCTCCTACGACACCTTTGAGGGGCTGACATTCATGACCGACCGCCTCTACATGCGGTTCCAGTTCTGGGTGTGCATCATCTTCATCGCCGACTATTTCATAGAGATGTTTTTCGCGCCCGACAAATGGCGCTATGCCTGGCGCCGGTTGCCATTCCTCCTTGTCTCCATCCCCTATCTCAACCTCATCCCCTATCTGCATCTGCCGCTCAGCATCGAGCACTTCTATCTGCTGCAGTTCATCCCGCTGCTGAGGGCCGCGCTGGCCATCTCCATAGTGTTCGGCTACTTCTCCAAGAATGCCATCACCAGTTTCTTCGTGTCGTATATCGTAATACTCATCATCATCGGCTATTTCGGTTCGCTGATATTCTTCGAATACGAACACGGCGTGAATCCGCAGGTCTCGGGCTACTGGATCTCGCTGTGGTGGGCGGCCATGAATCTCTCCACCGTGGGCTGCGACATCAACCCGGTGACGGTAGAAGGTCGCATCGTGGCGGTCATCCTGCCGATAGTGGGTATGGTGATTTTCCCGCTCTTCACGGTCTATCTCACCGACTTCGTGAAGCGCCTCTCCCGCTCCAACATGAAATAAAAAAGACAGGGCGCCGATCGGAAGTCGGCGCCCTGTTTGATGTTATGTCGGGGGTCGTGCCCGGTGGGCGCGGGGTGGGGGATTGGTCAGGCGAGGGCCTGCTCGAGGTCGGCGATGATGTCTTCCACATCTTCGATGCCTACCGAGAGGCGCACGAGGTCGGGAGCCACGCCGGCTTCGCGGAGCTGCTCGTCGGTGAGCTGGCGGTGGGTGTGGCTGGCGGGATGAAGCACGCAGGTGCGGGCATCGGCCACATGGGTGACGATGGCTATGAACTTCAGGCGGTCCATGAATTCGATCGCCTCCTCGCGGCTTCCCTTGAGGCCGAACGAGATCACGCCGCATGTGCCCTGCGGCATCTGGCGCTTCGCCAACTCATGATAGCGGCTGCTCTCAAGCCCGGCATAGTTGACCCATCCCACTTTCGGATGCTTCTCAAGCCATTGAGCCACTGCCAGCGCGTTCTCGCAGTGACGGGCCATGCGCAGATGCAGCGTCTCGAGTCCCACGTTGAGCAGGAATGAATTGTGGGGCGAAGGGATGCTGCCGAGGTCGCGCATGAGCTGCGCCGTGGCCTTGGTGATGAAAGCGCCTTTGCCGAAGGCCTTGGTGTAGGTGAGGCCATGGTAAGACTCATCGGGAGTGGTCAGGCCCGGAAACTTCTCCGCGTTGGCCTCCCAGTCGAAGTTGCCGCTGTCTACAATCACGCCACCCACGCTCGTGGCGTGGCCGTCCATATATTTGGTGGTGGAATGCGTCACTATGTCGGCGCCCCATTCGAAGGGGCGGAAATTGACGGGCGTCGGGAACGTGTTGTCTACTATGAGTGGAATGCCGTGGGCATGCGCCACTTTGGCAAATTTGGCCACGTCGAGTATGTCGTTGCTGGGGTTGGAGATCGACTCCCCGAAGATGAGTTTTGTGTTGTCGCGTATGGCGGCTGCTATTTCCTCCTCCGTGGCATCGGGACTGATGAATGTGCATTCGATGCCCATTTTCTTCATGGTCACGGCAAAGAGGTTGAAGGTGCCGCCGTAGATGGCCGACGAGCACACGAAGTGGTCGCCACACTCGCAGAGGTTGAACACGGCGTAGAAGTTGGCCGCCTGCCCCGAAGAGGTGAGGATGGCCGCCACTCCGCCTTCAAGTTCGGCGATCTTTGCAGCCACGGCGTCGTTGGTGGGGTTGGCCAGGCGCGTATAGAAGTAGCCGTTCTCCTCGAGGTCGAAGAGGCGGGCCATCTGCTCCGAAGTGGAGTATTTGAAGGTTGTGCTCTGATAGATCGGGAGCACGCGGGGCTCTCCGTTGCCCGGTTTCCATCCTCCCTGCACGCATACGGTGCCTTTATTCAATTTTTTTGCCATTTTCGATGTCTTTTTACAAATCGTCGGCAAAATTACAAATAAATCTTGAAAACTGCAATTAAGCGTCGCGTCGCTCCGTCGCCCCTCGGCGGCCCCGGACTGTAGATAACCCGGCCCAAAACAGGGGCGAAAATGCGATTTTTGCTGTTTAAGTGTTAAAAAGTGTTAATCGGGGGGGGGGTAATTGTTAAAATCAATTTCAAGTTGTGAAAAAAATTACTAAATTTGCAATGCGATTATCACTTATCTGTTAATGGCGATGAATCACTAAGGAGAATATCCAAACATTTTTAAAAATGAAACTCAACTCGGCAGCAATCACGATGCTGCTATTTCTTATCTTATCGCATTTGTCGGCAGTATCACAAGTTGCAGTCAAGACTAACTTACTATATGATGCCACGACAACTCCGAATCTTGGTTTGGAAATAGCCACCGCGCAACGACAGACCGTACAGATAGTATACGGTTATAATCCCTGGACATTCAACGATGGCCGGAAGCTGAAGCACTGGGTGCTGCAGCCGGAATACCGCTGGTGGATGTGCAGTGCCTTCAACGGCCTATTCATCGGCGCGCACGCCATGGGCGGACAGTTCAACGCTGCCCGCGTCGACATACCCCTTCCCGGCGCTTTCTTCGGAGGCGACAATCTCCGCAACATGGCCAAGGACTACCGAGTGGAAGCGGCATTCGCCGGCGCCGGCGCCACCTGCGGCTACCAGTGGATTCTGGGCCGGCATTTCAACATCGAGGCCGAAGTCGGAATGGGCTACAATCATGTGTGGTATCGACAGTATCCCTGCGCCGAATGCGGCTCGCGGATAAGCAAAGGAAATTCCAACTATATAGGACTCACCAAGCTGGGGCTCTCGCTCCTGTATCTTTTCTGAGGCGCCGACATGAGATGAAACATAAGTGAATTGAAGTTACGATGAAAAAATTCAACAACATAATAAGGATGAATCTCCGGTCGGCCTGCCTGTCGGCGGCTCTTATCGCCATGGCCTCCGCCTCCCTGCCGGCTGCGGCCGCGGGAATAGAGGGGGGCATCAAGACCTCGGCCTGCAAGGTGACGCACAGCGGCGACCAGCTGATAGTGAGCGCCGACTTCATGCTCGACAGCCTCAGGCTCGGAGCCAACCATCAGATATACATCACCCCCGTGCTTGCCGACGACCACGGCCACAGCATCGCGCTCCCCGCAGTGCTGCTGAGCGGCCGCAACATGCACTACGCCATAGAGCGCAAGACCATCAAGGCCGAGGATGCCAACCATCCGCGCGTGGCTCAGGAAGTGCGCCGCAACAACGGCCGGCCGCAGACTGTAGCCTACCTCGCGCAGGTGCCTTTCGAGCGCTGGATGCTCGACCGCACGGCGGAGGTGTCGTTCCCGCTCGACGAGTGCGGATGCGGCGCCCCGCAGGGCAAAGGCCTGCTTCCCGGAATGCCGCTGGCGCTCAATCCGGCCGGCGACATGATTGTGGCATACATCACTCCGCAGGTGACCGAGCTCCCCGTGGCCATCCACGACGGCAAGGCCCGCATTCAGTTTGAGGTGGACCGCACAGAGCTGCATCCCGAACCCTACCGCTGCAAAAACGGCCAGCGCATCGACAACCGCGCCGAGCTCAAGGTGATAGGCGACTCGCTGCAGTATGCCCTTTCCGACCCCAACGTGGAGATAGCCGAACTCAACATCTGCGGCTACGCCTCGCCCGAATCGCCCTACCTCCACAACGAGGAGCTGGCCACCGGCCGCTCGCGGGCCCTCTCGGAATACATCGCCGACCGCTACAACCTCCCCGCCGGAGTGAGCCACTACAGCTCGGTGCCGGAAAACTGGGAGGAATTCCGACAGCTCGTGGTTGAGGCTGACGACATCACCGAGCAGCAGCGCAGCGACCTGCTCGACCTTATCGACGCCCCTGCCTACGGCGCCGCCGACTACGACCGCAAGGAAAAAGCGCTGAAGACCGAACCCCGGTTTGCGCAACTTTACAAAACCAAGATACTTCCCGAATGGTTCCCGAAGCTTCGTGCCACAAAATTTGCCATCAAGACGCGTCTGAAGCCGATGAGCGATCAGAAACTCGCCGAGGTGATACTCACCTCGCCCGAGAAGATGAGCCTCAATCAGATGTTTCGCGTGGCAAACCTCTATCCGGAGGGTAGCGACGACTTCAACCGCACCATCGGCATCGCGCTCCGATACTATGCCGACGACCCGGTGGCCAACCTCAACGCCGCTGTAGCGGCGCTCCGCGAGGCCAACGAGCCCGACGTGGAGCAGGCGCGTGAGGAACAGCTGCTTGCCGAGGCCGAGCGTTATCTCGCCAAGGCCGGCGACACCCCCGAGGCGGAAAATGCCCGCGGACTCCTCGCTGCAAAGCGGGGCGACCTCGACGCTGCCCGCAGCCACTTCATGAGCGCCGGCTCCCTCCCCGAAGCCATGCGCAACCTCCAGCTCCTCCGATAAGTCGCAGGCGGAAGCCGCAACTTATCCACCCTCAGCAACCTCTTTGCGGGGTCTTCCCGACCCGGCAAACGATTTAAAAAGAAATAAAACTCAACTAATCGATTCAGATGGACGATTGTCGGGCCCCGGAGCCCGACAATCTCACCTGAAGTTTCGAAGCCAAGACTGAAAGCATATTTGTCCCCGAAGCCGTTAAAGCTCCTATAAGCCCCTGAAGAATCTGTAGACTCTGTTGATCCTGTAGACCTTAAAGACTCGCAAGACATTAAAGACCAAAAGGACCCGTAAGCCGCCAACCACCTGGCAACCTCTGATATCTATAAAACTCAACTAATATTAATCAAACAATGAAAACGTTTTCTAAATTTCTGACGTTTGGAGCGATGGCAGCCCTGATGTCGGCATGCTCCAACGACAACGTCCCCGACGCACCCGGAGCCCAGAATCCTACAACCGACGGCGGTTATCTCGCAGTCAACATCCAGTTACCAATCGAGCCTTCTACCCGAGCCGCCAACGATGTTTTCGATGATGGCAAGGAATACGAGTATGCTGTAAACAACGCGGCTCTCGTATTGTTTCAAGGAGATTCCGAGGCTGAAGCATCATTCGTAGGAGCCTACGTCCTTGTAAAGGATGCGAAGGATGAAGATAGTGATAAGAATGACAATATCACTGTCTCTCATCAAATGGTTGCTAAAATCAGCAACTCAATCACTGGCAATGGTAGCCTATACGCATTAGCGTTGGTGAACTATAATAATGATATCGCAACAATCGGAACTGATGGTACTCTGACAATAGGTGGCTCAGCGTTTACTGGTACTTTCAAGGATCTTCTTTGGAAAACGAGCAGTGACTCATTCTACTCAGCGACAACCACATCAAACTTTTTCATGACAAATGCTCCGTTGTGTACGGCTATTGGTGGTCCCGAAGCTACTTCTGCCGAAAATCTCAAATATGAAAATGTGTTCACTCTTGCTCCTTTCGAAAAAGACAAGATTAAGCCAACCAGAAATGAGGCAATAGATGAACCCGCTGCCAACATATATGTAGAACGTGCGGTTGCAAAAGTCACAATGAATTGGAGTCTTCTTGAAGGTAAAGAAAAATTTGAACTTGATGAACGTGATGGCGTGACAGCTGAACTCGTTGGGTGGACTGTCAACAATACAGAATCATCATCGTATATCGTGCGCAACTTAGGCTTGGTCGCAGGCTCTACTGAAAATGCATTGGATAATGATTATCTTGCTTATACAAGTTCCAAACTTAAAGACACCAATTATCGCTTTGTAGGTCATTCAAAGATGGGTTCCACTGCAACCCTGCATCCTAATAAAAAGGATAATCTGTATCGTACTTATTGGTGTGTAGACCCCCATTATTCTACAGCATTGGCTCAGTCTGCTGAAGTAAATACCATCCCGGCTTCCGATTGGGTTGGTGTTGACCAGGCATTTTATCCGCATGAGAACACATTCAGTGTTGCTAATCAGAACTTCAAGAACACAACGCGTGCGCTTCTCAAGGTAAAGATCAATGTAGATGGTGCAGGAACCAATGGCACATTCTACATGATGAATGATAAAATATATGCCAATATGGAAAAGATCGAGTCTTTTGCATTGGAAGATATTACAACGAATCCGGGTCTTCTTCTTGCCATTGAAAAAGCCTTGAAAGCAGAAAGTGAGACTTCCAATTCTTGGGAATATAAAAAAGGAGACTTCGAACTCAAGTATACCACAGAAAATGGTAAGAAGACACTTACGGATGTGAAATTTGCCGGTCAGTTATCTGGAAAGAACATTGAATTCGATTTCAGTGACATTATAGATAACATCAATTACGCTTACGAAATTTTAGAATACACCGGAGGTATCTGCTACTATGACCTGAAGATCATGCACTTCGCAAGCAATAGCCCGGATGCTGACCTCGCTCCCTGGACTGCATCTGAAACAGAAAGTGAGACTACTACTGAGGCTGCCTATGAAAACAATAGCGCTGATTATCTCGGCCGTTACGGTATGGTCCGCAACAACTGGTATGACATCAACGTGACCGGTGTTGCTGATATCGGTTCTCCCGTAGTGCCTGACGCCTTTGTCGAGACTTCCGACGACAACAATGAAGTGGAACGCTACATTGCTTTCAGGATACATATCCTTTCTTGGGCTAAGCGTACAAACGATTACGTCCTGAAGTAAGAATAATTGCAAGGGCCTTTGGGCCTACCCCCTTTAGCGGCTTTCCGAATCCCCCGCCTGCGCGGCGGGGGAGCGGGATGCCATAAAATCACTGCAAAATGCAAAAACCAATCAAACTGCTGACTGCGCTGGCTATGCCGGCAATCCTCATGGCTTCGGCTTGCTCCGACATGCACGACGACCTCCCGGACTGCCCCTACGGCCTCTACGTCAGATTCGCCTACGACTACAACACACACCGCGCAAACCTCATGCACGACCATGTGGGGCATCTGCGCCTGTATGTCTACGACGAATCGGGCAAGATGGTGGCGCAGCGACTTGTCAGCAATTCCTCCTCGCAATCTCCTCTCGCCGACCACGGCTTCCAGATATATTTCCCGAACGACGAACTCCCCGCAGGCCACAGCTACCGCCTGCAGGCAGTGGCGCTGCAACGCCACTGGGACGACGCCATCGCCGACAAGGGCGCCAAATACCGACTCTCGGAAATCTCCGACCCACAGTCGCTGATGGTGGCGCTCGACCATCAGGCCGCCAACGAACCGCTTGCATGCGGCCACCACATAGTAGACTATTCACAACCGCTCGACACTCTCTGGCACACCATGAAAGTGACGGCGACCGAGCCCCTCGCAGAGCGCTCCGACCCCGGACTGCACCCGACGAAGGCTCCCTACAGCATATATCCCATTGACGCGCAGATGGTGAAAGTGGAGAAAGACCGCTACACCTACGCCACCGTATCGCTGATGCGCGACACCAAGCATCTCGACATAACCCTGCGCCAGCTCAACGACCCGGCCGCCATTCAGGCCGACGACTACACGGTGGAGATAATAGACGACAACACGCTGCTCGACGGGCACAACGAGATCGTGGCCGACGGCACGGTCCACTACCGCCCCTACGCCGCGTGGACCTCGCGCTTCAACCAAGACGGCACGGTGAGCGTGGAGTCGGGCCTCACAACCCGCAGCGACGACGAGCCCCTGCAGCGCACGGCGCACTACAACGTGATGTTCAACCGCACCATGATGCCCGCGGAGGCCGGCAACGGTGCGAAACTGCAGATTACGGAGAAAGCCACCGGACGCCCCGTGGCCGACATCTCGCTGCCCCACATCCTCTCGGAGGGAAGAAAGGCCTACGATATCTACCGCTACGGCGAGCAGGAATATCTCGACCGCGAATACGACTATCATCTCGACTTCATTCTCCAGAACGGCGAGTGGAAATCGGTGTATATCAACGTACTTTCATGGTCGCACCGCATCGACAACGTAGTGCTCGGAGGTAAATAAGACTGATAAAACGAATAAGAGTGATAAGCACAACAAGAATATGAGCCGGTCAGCTTCACATATCATCCATTCGCTCGCAGCAGCCATTGCCGCGCTGCTGTTGGCGGCGTGCGCTGCCGACCGGTGCGACTGGGTCGACGCCGACAGCGATGAAGGTGCCACCTACCTCAGCCTGCGCGTCTTCGTCAGTGGCGACGGCGACGCTGCCGCCACCCGTGCCGACGGGGCTCCAGAAGGACGGCTCCCCGGAAATGCTTACGAGAACGCCATCGACAATATCACTATTTTCTTTGCTGAATACAACGGCGAGGCAATTCCGGCAAATGGAACCGAGATTCAATTTGAAGACGACAACAAACTGTATATTGATTTCAAAAGCCCGAAATATAGAGTCTACTACAACGAAGACGGCAGCCGAACGGTGCTTATCCGTTTAGAAAATACGACAACTTTCGATAGTGGTGAATATTCGATGGTGGTTGTAGCCAATCTTGGCGATCTGCGAAAGGATATCAGCAATATTGACGACTTGCGGAAGAAATCGGCGGATTATGCCTGGATCAGCGATATCGACGGCATTCAGAAAACCGGCTTTGTGATGTCTTCGTTTGATGACGCTAAAGGTGGCGTGATGTCAAAAGTAATTGGCTTCCCCGACCGCGACGGTTCCAAAGACAATCCCTATTACGGCGAATGCACCTTGATGCGCCTCGCAAGCCGCATCGACCTTTGCTGCTCTCAATCGACCGGAGACTATGGTAAATACACTCCGGCTGCCGATGGTAAAGACAACAGCGTGGTCTATGAAGTTGTAAACGAATCGGACGTAGAGCCTTCCGGAACTGTCTATCTTCTTGCTGCCGAGATGGTAAACTCACTCTCCAAGCCATCCTACATACTTCGGCACACCTACCTGAGCAGCGACATAGATAAACTGACCGACGAGCAGATGCCTCTCGGCCTTACCTGCGGCGGCCTGATGGAGGTGGCCAATAAGGAGGAATTGAATTATGTGATTGACCCTAACTTTTTGGAAAAGAACCAGACAACCACCGAAGCTACACTTAATGATTTCTTCGGAAGCACACGTCCCGAAGCCATCAAGAACGATGTCCAGACCGATGATGTAAACCGTTTTAAGGGCAATTCGCTGATAGATAAATTTATAAAGGGTGACCTTAGCGGCGAATCATACGATGGGAAAACCTTCGACCGCTCGCTCACCATCGGTTATGTCAACGAAAACCTTTTCAAGGCCGGGCTGAGCGCTGATAAGTTCGCTACCGGGCTATGTTTCAAGGCGGTGTTTGTGCCTTCTGTTGTGTATAAGGAGGTGCCGGGGAATGACGAAACTGACGAGGCATCGCTTGCCGAGAAAAAGGATACGGATTATGCCTACGGCGATGATTTCTGGCATGTGCATGTAGACACGGATAATGGGGAAGACGACGTTTATTTCTCCAATGAGACGGCGGCTCGTGAATATATGGGTGCGCATTCGGGAACACAGGTAACGATGACGCATCACCCCGGGGGCGTGAGCTACTATCACATCTGGATACGACATTCAAAAGTCGATGCCGAAGACGAAAGGCATGCGATGTATTATGGCATTGTCCGCAACAATATCTACCGCGTGCTGCTCACGTTCAAAGGACCCGGTTTTAACCAGCCCTTCGAGTCGGAGATACCCAAAGACGTGGTGTGGAAGATCTACACCCGCGGATGGAACCTGCGCGAATGGAACATGGTGGAAGTGCCCGATGTGCAATTATAAGAGCCGGAGAAGCCATGCTTAGTGAAACAGACTAAATTATGAAGAAGATGAGATTCAAGATATTCAAATATGTTTTTTCGCTGGCGTTTTCGCTGCTGATGCTCGCTGCCGCGGGTTGCACGTCGGCCGATGACCCGACGCTGCCCGACGCCGCCCCCGGCACATTCCGAATCCGCAGCCGCGCCACAGCGCAAAGCCTCGGCACCCGCGCCATCCTCGATCCCGACCCGCTCCATGACTCGGAAAACATCAACTCCTGGATAGTGGTTTTCTACAAGCATAGCGACTCTAATCCGGATGTCGGCGTAATTGAGGCGATTTGCCGAAGCGAAGCCGGGGCTACGGCGGGCACGGAATTCAGTTTCACTCCCGAAATTACGGACGGTACCTACGACATCGCCGCTTTCGCAAATATAAAGGAACAAGACTTGATAGATGCCGGCATATTGACAGAGAATCCCGTGAATCTTGAAGCTATAAGAGATAAGGAGCTGAATCTCACAAATTGTCCGGGCGAACCGGGTATATACGAAGTGCCGATGTCGGGCTATCGCGAGGATGTGAAGATTGTGAACAAGGCCGAGAGTGGCACGAAATACAACGGCAAGACTGAAGTGATCGAAGTAATCCGCCTCTACGCCAAAGTGGAGATACAACTGCAGAATAATTCTGAAGAATCTCTCACCATCGACAATGTAGACTTCGGATATGTCAACGTGGGCAATGTGCCTCTCTTTCCTGATTACAATAATCTTGGCAAAGATGGTGCGGCTTCGGAAAAAGCTCCCGACATATTGCAGGGCCATCCCGGCGGCATGGTGGCGGACGGCGATAAACAGAATATTGACGGATTGTTTAAAAGCGTTACCCTCGCTGAGGATAAAGCGGAAAAGGCTGTCTTTTACGTGCGCGAATCCGTTGCCTCAACGTTGACTGCCAACGGTCGCTTCTACGTTAAGCTGACATTCACCCGCGATGGCAAGGAGCCGGAACACCACTACGCCGACCTTGCCGACGGGTTAGGATGGATCACGCGCAACGACCATGTGATTATCAGTGTTCCCATCAGCGACATCACCATCGACTGGGAAGTGATAGCTTATCCTCCCATCGGCGGATACCCCGCAGTGATTGATGATGACAACACCCTCACCTACACCTTCAACACTCCCGGCAAATTCGCCATCCGCCCGATAGTGAAATATCAGGGGCAGGTGTTGACCTCCGAAAATATGAATATGACAGCGACTCCCGACGGTGACGATATTTTCAAAGACGGCCCTGACTTCAAATATGGCGAGTTAGTGGGCGAGATAGGCTCCACCATAGGGAAGGCCACCCTGAATTGCACCCTGAAAGTGAAAACCGATAGGGGCGAGGAAGAGAGAACGCAGCAGCTCACCCTCATCCGCGCCCAAAAGGAATCCGATACTACACCATAACCCCGTCATGGAGACCTTAAAGGCCTTAAAGACGTAGTCCGAAGCAACCTCGGTACTCCGAAGCAATGCCGGTATCTCGACGGCTTCCCAGCCGTCGTCCGAAGCAAAACAAAAGCAACCAGAAGCAACCCGACCAATAGCAACAACGAAGCATTATGAAAGCAAGCCAATATATCCATTCTCTACTCATCCTTCTGACACTCCTCCTGAGCGCATCCTCGCAAGCACAGGAAACCGCCGATCAGGACCCCGACCCCACCCCCCGCCGCAAATGGCTCGTCACCCGCCACGCCCAGCTGACGACAAACGGTGGCACTTGGGCCGGAACCGCTTCTGATGTGAACCTGATCGGTCTCTGCGATGGCGACCCTGTAAAAGACGATGTCATTACCGAGGAAGAACAGAACATGGGCGGCGATGTGCTTCACCCGTGGCATTCGGTAGATAATGGAGGTGATGATGAAGATGGTTATAACTACATAGATATCGAACTCGAAAAACCACTCGAACTCGCACCGGGCGATTCCCTCGTGTTCTACACCAAGCGTCACACTCTCAACGGTAAGGAGCATCCGCTTGCCTTTGAGGTTATGGCGAGTGCCGACGGAAAAGACTTCATTCACTATGCCCGTATCTACTTCATGTATCGTGGAGGTCTGAGTGCGGGTGACCCGGAACCTGACGCAAGCGAATCCGCCACGAACGGCACCAAAGAATACAGCGCACGCGTAGGTTTTGAAAAAGCGATCGAAGCCCTTAAAGACAAAGGAGGCCTGAAGTATATCAGGCTTTACGTGATGACCAATAACACCAAGACCCGTGTGCCCAATACAAGCCACCGCACGGCCCGCCTCGCCTCGCTCAACGTGATGCAGATTCCCGCCGGCGAGAACTATTCAGATATACTTATCGGCCGTTTTCGCCTCGTGACCGACTATAGTTACAAATACGCCAAACATGAGTTTGTGCCGACGCTCGGTGTCTTTGAGCCACGCAACCGTTATCAGAACATCAACGGCAAGGAGTATAACCCCCAGTTGAAAGACTATGCAGTGTTCCCGGGTGAAGGGGATTCACCTTGGGTTCCGGCAACAGAAGGGGAAGGCTATGTGTGGGGCCAGGATCAGGAGTATCTTAAATATGTAGGTGTCGAGATGCCGACCTACATCAAGCAGACCCACAGTCAGGATCCCAATATAGCCACCACGCCCAATGTGCCCGGCACCGAGACCGAAAACTGGCGTCAGCCTACCAATACAACGGAGCATATTGTCTACGCCATGCCCGGCGACATAGTTCCGCTGTATCCTTTCTATGGTATGGCCGAACTTGAAAAATCCCGCTATAATATCAAATTCGCCCATTGGTATAATTACCGCACCGGGGGCGGAAGCCCTTACCTTGACTTCTTGAGCAATCCGGATATCGTATGCAAATCAGATAAATATGGCTATTATGTTGGTCCCGAAATCAGCTACTTCACGAAGTATGACCCTGATGACGTCACCACTTCTAATCCCTCAAACGAAGTGTTGATCGCTTCGGTGGATGAGTATATAAAGTTTGTAGAAAGTGTCTATGATGAAGACAAGGTATGGAGCGTGAAATTGACCGAGAATCTTGATTTTAGTGAAAAAACAGATATAAAATCGATTGGTGATATAAATAAAAAATTCAAAGGTGTGTTCGATGGACAAGGACACACTATAAGTAACCTTAAAATAACCGACAGTTCTTCACTATATGTCGGCATGTTCGGAGCTTTGGATGGTGCTGCTGTAGTAAAAAATCTTGTTGTTGACGAAACATGCGAATTCAAGGGAAACAGAGACCAAGGAGAGTGTAATGTTGGACTTATTGGCTATGCACAATCGGCTACGGTATCGAATATTATTTGCAAGGCGACATTGACAACTGATAATACCAACGTAAATGTAGCTCATAATATTGGAGGTATTATAGCAAAAGCAGACAACGTAACAATTAAGGATTGTGCTTTTACCGGAAGAGTATATGGTAACAAGCAATGGTCTCAATGGGCTTTTATGGGCGGACTCGCTGCCAAGATTATCGGTCCGGATGAGAATGCTTCCGGTATATCAACTATTAGTAATTGCTTTGTGAATGCCGATATACACTATGATTATACTGTAAAAACTTCTGAGTGGAATGGTTCCCAAATGGTAGAAAAAGTAGAGGAGTTTACAGAGACTCCAAGTCCTTATATCTTTAGTTTGTCAGCGAATACAACTGTCAATATATCGAATGTCTATTCCAATGAAGTTGGTGATTGGGAAAAATCACATGATGTGCTGAAAATATATAAGGAAGATGAAGGCGAGCCGGAATATTATGTGCTTAAGAGCGAACTTTCCGAACCGTCCGAATCATGGCCGGATAAGATTGATATCAATTCAGAAGATTTCGCGGAAGTCCTTGGTGCTGATGAATGGTTGTATAATTTAGAGAAAGGTCTGGTGCCCTTTGTCAAGACAATCAAGCAACAAACTCCTGTCGATCCGGATCCGTCGGTAAATAAGGATCCGGATGAGGTGAAAGGCCTTGAAGATCTGTTGAAAAAAATATACGACGAAAATGAAGTGCCTGCCGGTGCCAATCTGCAGGATCATCAATATAAGCGTCCTGCTGTCTATGCCGGTATATCGCCTTTTGACGACAATGGCAACATAAAGAGTACAGCCTATGAAACTCATCATCATAAGGCCGGCGCGGCTGCTACATTCTTCTGTCCGCGTCATACCGATGTGAAGGGTGTGAAACTTGATCTCCCGAAGGATCCTGATTCTCCTGATGCTGCAGACGAGGATTTTCTCATTGCCGCAGACTTGAGCACATTCTTCACTAATCATCGGGATGTGAATGTGGCGGAGTCGGAGATATACGAGCCGGTAGTGCTTTTCCGTCATATTTTCCGAATCAAGGACGGCAAGACATTTGCAGAGGAGTTTTCCGGTAGTCCGGCTGCCAATAAGGCATACGTAGACAAGCACCGCAAAATCATGTCGGCTTCGTACACGGGTGGTGCGTCAGGAGAGGGGTATGGCACGTATGCCTTCCAGATCCGTCTTGATGAACCTGCGCCGATAAAAGAAGAAGGCAAATTTGCCCCTCCCTCAAATTTGTACTATAAAATATCAGATACCGACTACCGTCGCGTCAGGGCTTTTGAAGCAAAAATTTTTGAACTTGATGGCAATGGAGATGAAACAGAGACAACCGCAATCAACGTTTCCTTTGCGCAGTCGTCCTCAAATTCAGGCTCTAAGGATGCCCTTATGTTTTATGGCGAAGGATCACGCATGATAGAAAACACTATCTACCGCACGGCAGGTGGTGAAGGCCTTTACAGCCGTATGGTGCGTCTCACATGGGGTAACTCGGAAGACGTAAAAGGCAAGAAATTCCGTGTCCGTCTTTATGCGAAGGATATCAACGACGACAAAATCGTGATATACACAGGGGGTGCGGACGACTTGCTCGTGGTGCAGGAATACGACATCACATTTATTGAGGCTAAGTTCAAAACTCTTGATGATGCGCTGGCTATTGAAGAAGATGAGCAAGGTGTCGTAAAATTCAAGGATGATGTGGAAGCCAAGTATGGCAAACCGGTGGCACAGATTAACTTCGACCAATATGCGAGTCTTGTTCAAGACCGTGAGTCTCTCCTGGGAGTGGCAGACCCGAAACTCTATTTCAATTCAAAAGATGAAACAGACAGGGGCGATGGAAAAGTTTATTTCAAATGGCCTGCGAGCTGGCGTAAATCCACTTACGGGTTCGGATATACCAATAAAATGCACGACGGCAATACTCCTTCGTCGAGGGGCAATCTTGAGTATAACTATGATATTTATGTGGTCGCTTCGCATTCTTCGCAGACTCCGTGGCATAATTCTGCACAGGATTTATACGATGTGTCATATTACCGTCAGGTTAAAAAAGGAAATACCGACCCTCGCAAAGGATTCTTCTTCTGGATGAACTCCGCCTCCGACCCATGTGTGGCAGCCAACCTTGAACTCGGTCAACTTTGTGTCGGTTCGTCGATTCATGTTTCTGCATATATGGCTGAGTTTTCGGGTGGCGGTGAGAACGGTAACCTGTCGTTCAACTTCATGGCAGTTGACCAATCAGGCAACAAGACTCTCATACACACCTACAACACAGGTTATCTTCCGGAGCGTATAGGTGAATGGTATAACATCCAGTATGATTTCATGCCTGACTATGAACGCATCGATATGATTGACAATATCGACCACTTCGAACTTCAGTTGGAAAACAACTGTAAGAATTCCGAGCAGGCCGACTACGCCATCGACGACATCCAGCTGTTCGTGGTCGCTCCCGAAGTGGAAGCGAAGATGATGAATGTGGTCTGTGACGACACAGATGTTTCGACCGACCTGAAGATTTCGCTCACATACGAGGATTTCCTCGCTGCCAACGGTCTTAAGGCTGCGACGGACAAGGAGTCCGCTCAGACGGTCAACGTGTATTACTCATTCTTCCATAAGGATATTTTCGATAAGTTCCACTCCAACAATCAGGAAGCATACGATGCCGCTGTGCTGAATTATGATTATGACCTTAATGGCGAGATAAATAAGACATACGGAAAATTGCAGTTCTCCACTTATTTCCAAGAGAATTTGCCTGAAAACCCTGTGCTCTCCGACCCCGACGCAAGCAAAGGAGAGAATAAGGTCGATACAGGAGTGCCATATTATGAAATTCGCGACGGCAGGAAATATGTGGTGATATTTCTCTCTCCGGAAGGTGAAGAGGAAAATAATTTCGTGCCGGGTCAGGAATACTATATCGGTCTGAATGTAACTGAATTAGATAAAGACCCGATAGCCGGAGACCTTACCCGCTTCGAACTGCTCGACGGCTGCTCCAGCAAGGGCTCGTTCAAGATAGAGGCTGCCAACAACGTGAAGATAGATCCCGAGGAAAGCGGTGCGTACAAACCGACGGACGGCGCGTATTGCGTCGGTTCCTCCCCGACAGTGAAGATCGATATCAATGCCATCACCGGCAATGATAAAATAGACCTCAACAAGGATGGGCAGTCGAATGCTTCGATCGACTGGTATGCCGGTTCCGTAGAGGAGTTCAACAAAGAGAAGATGCCCGACGGCACGGAACTACTCAGCGAAGTGCTTGCAAGATTCCGCGAAGCATATCCTGACATGTCTAAACCAGCGGATGTAGAACCTAATGCCGTTTTCACCGAGGCCATGAAGAACTATCTCGTGACTTTGTCGAAGAAACGCCATATCGACGGCAGGCCGATGCTGACTTTCGCTACCGTTGACTATAAATACCATCCCGGCAAACTGATTGCCACTACTAAAGACTCAATCAACTATGTCACCGCTATCCCGTACCTGATCAATAAAGCTGAGTATGGAGAAGAAAAGGGCTACACTTTCTGCGACGCCCCGATAGAGGTGCGGATAAAAGTCTCGTCCGATGGACCCTCGATGTTCCATGGTCTTGATATCGACTATCCTGATGAGATTATTGACGTGCCTATCCGTATCGGAATCAAGCAGATTGAGAAAGCTCGCGACAACGAGAATATGCTCCGGGTCCCGGTGCTGAAAGTCAACACTCCCTCGTTGTATGCAACCAAGCTAAAACTTAGGGAAATAACGGAACAGGACGGAGCTGATGTCCAGCTTCTCGAAAGCAATGACCCTGCATATTCAGGCAGGGTTGTGGATGAAACGGCCGAGGATGAAGATATGTTCCTCACTGTCGGCCACGTGGTGCATCTCGATGCGGAAGACACGGATGATAACACTAGAAATGATAAGAATGCCTTCTATGTGAAGTTTGACGAACCGCTGAATATCTTCTATGATGAGAATGGCAACAAGCTTGAGGAGAAGAAGAAGTTTGAATTCCATGAGGGGTATTACTACACCATGAAGTTTGACTTTGAGCAGACTAATGATACAGAAAACCTGAATGTCAATGACGCTTGTCCCGGGCAGCATATCTTCACTATCAAGGTGGTGCCGGAATATATGGTGTGGGTCGGCGATATGGTTAAGACGGCTGCCGCTGCCGAAGGAGAGTGGGAATGCAACCTGAACTGGAACAACGACAGCAACTGGCAACGTCTCAATGAGTCGACCATCGTTCCGGGTCTTGAATATACAGAGCCGGATGAATATACTGACTACGAGACGCAGAGATGGGCATACGCCCCGATGGATTTCACCAAAGTGGTGATTGGTTCGCAGAAGAATTTCCCGCGTATGTATCCCGTGGAGGATGTGAATGTGAATGGTTTTGACAATCCCGCCCACACATGGTCGAGCCTGAAAGACGTGGTTGATCTAAGCGGCATCGGCAAACCCACGCCCTTCATCCAGTATGACATGATGGCCTACGACACCGATCCTTCCGAATACGAGAAAGTTGCTGTGGCGTGCCGTCCGTGGTATGCCAACACGGCGAAGGAAATCAATTTCCGTCCGAATTCCGAGATCTTAGGTCAGCAGTATCTGCGCTATGAGAAGGCTTGGGTGGAGATGGAGATGAAACCGGATGGATGGTACACAGCCGCCTCTCCGCTTCAGGGCGTCGTGGCCGGCGACATGTATCTGCCTACTAAGGGTGCTCGCCAGGAGAATCAGTTCTTTACTGAGATAAAATTCGATAACACTCTCGAAAAGAACGACCGTTTCCGCCCCGCCGTCTATCAGCGGTCGTGGAATCTGGCTTCTGATATGATCTATGAGTGGGGTGGCACTGAAAGAGATGGTTTCGTAGCACTCAACTGGAGTAATGTCTACAATGATGTGAAGGTGGCTTACAAGGCAGCCGAAGGTTTCTCTATCCGCACCGATGTGTCGGAAGCTGAAAAAGTGGATAACAAAGCCATCGACAAAGTGCTCTTCCGCTTCCCGAAAGAAGACACAGCATATACTTATTACAACTATGAGGGGAAGGAGAATGGTCTCACTCAAACCGTGACGCGCGAGAATCCCGGTCGCCTCAATCCAACCCATGGCACCGTGACGATAGCCGCCAACGAGTCAAGCCTCTTCTTCCTCGTCGGCAATCCCTTTATGGCGCATCTTGACATCCGCAAATTCCTTGAGAAAAACAGTGAGAAGGTGGAGCAGACGTATTGGATTCTCAACAGCACGGAGCAGACGTCGGTAGTGTTGAGCGAAGGCATAGCCATTACAAATAAAGGCGAACACGACGCGTCGACCTTGCTTCCGCCGTTGGCAGGCTTCATGGTGAAGTCAAACGTAAAGGATCCGATCAAAGAACTGACTCTCGAATATGATGAGAGCATGATGCAGGTGGTGGATGCAGTCGCAGATGCCCCCGGTTGGCTTAAAGCTCCTGCCACCCGCAGCGCGGCTCCCGAAGGCATGATGCTCATAACGGCCTCCACTGCCGCCGGTCGCCCCACCACGGCATTGCTTTCCGACGGCTCGTCGCTGCTTGATGCCAACGCCGACCTTGTGGTGGATCCGGAACTCAACGTGCCGGCGACGGTCTACACCGTAGCCGACGGTCGCGCGATGTCAATCAATGCAGCTGCCGACATGCACTGCACCGAATTGGGCGTGGTGGGCTCGGCCGACGACGACATAACCCTCCGCTTCGAAGGCCCGCTCTGCGACGACGGTTATTATCTCAACGACCGCCGGCGCGGTTGCAGCACACCGCTGAGGCAAG
The DNA here is from genome assembly GCA_030524805.1 of Bacteroidales bacterium. Lineage (GTDB taxonomy): Bacteria > Bacteroidota > Bacteroidia > Bacteroidales > Muribaculaceae > Lepagella. The sequence continues at coordinate 22,146 of JAUNFY010000023.1, forward strand.
GGCTGGAATACAAGGTGAAGGGGCAGACGCTCGGCGCGCTCTACATCTCCGACCAGCCTCTCTCCGACGTCAGGGCCGGCCTGTCGATTACCGCGGTAGGCGGTGAGGTGGTGGTGACATCAGGCGACGGCAGCGCGCTCAACGTGCGATTCTGCAACACCGCGGGCGTGGTGCTGAAGGAGGTGCGCGACAGCGATGAGCCGGTGAGATACCGTCCGGAGAAGGGCGTGCTGATAGTGGAAGCCGCCGACGGCGCCGACACGCTGACCAAGACCCTCATTTTCTAACCATCAAAGCCTTTACCGAATAAACATGAAAAAGTACCTGATAAGGCATATTGCCCTCTTGTTGTGTATGATAGCAGCGCTTCTTCGCCCCGGTGTGTGCCGGGGTGGGGAACCGCTGACCGAAGGGCCGTGTCTGGTGGTGATGGACAAGGAACTTGACCTCGGTAAGTTCAGCGCCACAACGGAGCGCTACGGGCAGATCCGCGTGCGCAATGCGGGCGACAGTCCGGTGGTGATAAAGAGCGTGAGGGGTAATTGCGGATGCACGGTGGTGAAGTTTGAGCACGACAGCATCATGCCCGACAGCGTGGCCACCATCAACATCCGCTTCAACGGACGCAACCGGGTGGAAGGCCCCTTCCGAAAGATGATAAAGATCCGCTCCAACTCGCCGCATAAGATAGACATAGCCTACGTGGTCGGTACTATTGTCAGATAGTGTGCGGGCGATGAAGAGTCGTTGCGCGCGGGAGTTTTCATTTTCCGGATTTTTTTCGTAACTTTGCAGCGCAACAACCTTCAACACCTACATCATGACAAGATACATCAGGATTCTCTGCGCATCGGCCATGCTCCTACAGGGGGTGGCGGCTGTGGCAGACGTCAGCAATCCATCCGGCCTCAATGCCAAGGAATTCAATAAGTATTGGAAAATAGAGTCGGAAGGGCCGTGCCAGGTCACTTTCCGCGGCGACACCGCCGAGTTTGTGGCTCCCAAGGGGCTGAGCGTATGGCGCAAAGACAAAATGTCGGGCCGCACGGTGATAGAATACGACGCCCAGGTGGTGACGGAAAACCCCGACGACCGTCTTTCCGACCTCAACTGCTTCTGGATGGCCTCCGACCCCGAGGCCAAGGATCCCTTTGTAAACCTCAAGCAGCGTGGCGGCAAATTTGTAAACTCCTACTCGCTGCAGTTATACTACGTGGGATATGGCGGCAACCACAACTCCACGACACGGTTCCGCCGCTACGACGGCGACCGCCGTGGCATCGACAATGCCGATTACCGCCCCGCCATCCTTACGGAATATACCGATGCCGACAACCTTCTGAAGCCCGGCAAATGGTATCACATAAAGATCACGACCGACGGACTCCGCACGCAATATTTCGTCGATGGCAAACGCCTCGTCGACTTCCGCGACCCGCAGCCCCTCACCGAAGGCTGGTTTGCTTTCCGCACCACCCTCAGCCGCACGCGCCTCACGAATTTCTCCTACACCTGCGAACCGCTGCAGGATGCTGAGGTGCCCCTCTCGTGGGTTGGGGAGGCCCCGAAATCGGACGTGCCGGTCACGTTCGGAGTGCCGTTTGATGAGGGAGCCGTGACGGGAGGCACCGCCCTCACCCTCGCGTCGGCCGACGCTTCTTTCCCCACCGAGACGTGGCCCCTCGCTTACTGGCCCGACGGCAGCGTGAAATGGTCGGCCGTGGCAGCTACAGTCCCCGCCGGCTCCCGTAACCTCTCGCTGCGCATAGGAAACACTAAAAACGACAGGAAAAAGGCCCCCCGCCCCATGCTTGCCTCCGATCTCGGCGGCAGCCTGAAGGTGAAGGCCGGCGAGTCGTTCATCTTCATTCCCAAACCCGGAGCGGAGGGCTCCCCTGCGGTGGAGAACCTGATCGACTCGATAGTGACCGCCGGAGTGAAAACCGCCGGAGCGATGCGCCTTGTGGGCGCGGTGAAGGATTCACCCGTGTCGGGGTCTGTAAATTCCACCGCTCTCGCGAGCCGTCTGCTTTCTGCCGAGATAGAGCGCAACGGCGCCGAACGCGCGGTGATAAAACTCAGCGGAGTGCACCGCACTACTGAAGGACGCGAATGGCTTCCCTGGACGGTGAGATTCTGCGTCTTCGGCAGCAGCGACGACATTCAGCTCACGCATTCCTTCATATTTGACGGCGACCAGGACCGCGATTTCATCTCGGCACTCGGCGTTGCCGTCGACGTGCCGATGCGCGAACGCACCTACAACCGACATGTGGCCTTCGCTACAGCCGACGGTGGCGTATGGAGCGAGCCGGTGCAACCCCTCGTGGGGCGCCGCGTTCTCAACAGTCCCTCTACCGGAAAACCCTTCCCCTCGATGCAGGAGATGCAGATGCGCGGCGAACGCGTGGCCGACTATCTGGAGCTGGACGAAGCGGGTCGCAAACTTGTCGACGAATGGGCTGAATGGGATGGATTCCGCCTGAGCCAGAACGGCCCCGACGGCTACACGCTCCGCAAGCGCGCCACTCACGATTCCCCCTGGATCGGCACCTACGGCGGCCATCGTGCCGGCGGGTGTGTCTATGCCGGCGACGTGTCGGGCGGCGTTGCTGTAGCGATGAAAGACTTCTGGCAGTCCGCGCCCTCCGGCCTGGAGGTGGACGGCGCCCGCGATGACAACGCCACCATCTACGCATGGCTGTGGAACCCTGATGCCGAACCGATGGACCTGCGCCACTACGACGTCCGTCCCCACGGCCTGAATGCCAGCTATGAGGATGTGCAGGAGGGTATGAGCACCCCCTACGGCGTGGCACGTACTTCTTCCATCACGCTGCGCCCCGACCTCGGCTACAAGGGAAAGGAGAATTTCGCCGCCATCGCCGATGCTGTAGGGCTGGAAAACGTGTTGCTGCCCACCCCCGACTATCTCCACCGCCGCCAGGCCTTCGGAGTGTGGAGCCTTCCCGACCGCAGCAATCCGCAGCGTGCGGAGGTGGAGGAGCGCCTTGACCTCTATACTGATTTCTATAAGAAAGCCATTGAGGAAAATCGCTGGTATGGTTTCTGGCACTATGGCGACGTGATGCATGCCTACGATCCGGTGCGCCATTGCTGGCGCTACGATGTCGGCGGTTTTGCCTGGGATAATACCGAACTTGCCAGCAACCTCTGGCTCTGGTATCAGTTCCTTCGTACCGCCGACCCCGACCTGTGGAAGATGGCCACGGCCATGACGCGCCACGCATCGGAAGTGGACGTATACCATATCGGCCCAAATGCGGGCCTCGGCAGCCGCCACAACGTGAGCCACTGGGGATGCGGGGCGAAGGAAGCACGCATCAGTCAGGCCGGTTTCAACCGAATAATGTATTACCTCACGGCCGACGAGCGCCTCGGCGACCTGATGAGCGACGTAACCGACTCCGATCAGAAGCTCTACACTCTCGACCCGATGCGTTTGGCCGAGCCCCGCGAGCAATATCCCTGCACCGCTCCGGCGCGTCTGCGTTTCGGACCCGACTGGCTGGCTTACGCCGGAAACTGGATGACGGAGTGGGAGAGGACCGGCAACACCTCCTACCGCGACAAGATAAAGGCCGGAATGAAGAGCATCTGCGCTCTTCCGAGCCGTCTTTTCACCGGGCCTCTCGCGTTGGGCTACGACCCCGCCACGGGCATCATCACCTCGGAGTGCGATCCGGAATTGCAGACCACCAATCATCTGATGACCATCATGGGCGGCTTCGAGATAATGAATGAGATGATGCGTCTGTTGCCCGATAAGGATTGGGCCGACGCCTGGCTCGAGCATGCCACCAACTACAAGCAGAAGGCTCTCGAGATACGCCACAACCGTTTCCGCGTATCGCGTCTGCAAGCCTACAGCGCATGGCAGCGGCAAGACAAGGCTATGGCTGCCGAGGCATGGCAGGATCTTCTCACGCGCGCCGAGCACAAGGAAGCTCCGCGCCCGCAGGTGAAACTGCTTACAGGAAGCGAGGTGCCGGCACCGCAGCATGAGATGACGCCGCTGAGCACCAACGATGCCGCCATGTGGAGTCTCGACGCTATCTACATGCAGGAAGTGATACCGCAATAAGAACTGTTCTTCAGGAATAAACGGTCCTTCAGGAATACAAGAATAAGGTAGCCCCCGCGCCTGATGGCATGGGGGCTACCCTTATTGTTAATCAAAGGTTTTTAGAGCAACCTTATAGTTTTCTTGAAAGAATAACTTAGTTGTTTCTTGTAAGAACCTTATCGTTTCGACTCTTCCTGTATCTTCTGCAGAGCTTCGAGCGGCTCGTAAGTGCTGCGGGGCTGCTGGTTGAAGGTGATGGTGACAGTGTCGTTGTTGGCGATATAGTTGATCACGTAGTTGGCGCTGTCGGTCGAGAGGGTGACGGGCTGGCTCTTGCTTGCAGCGGTGTATACGCTGTCGTTCTGCGCGAAAGCCTCGTCGAGCATCACCAGATGCTTGATCTTGGTGCGGTTGCCGTTTTCATACACGAAGATGGCCGACTGTTCGGGGCTGATGGAGGCGATCACGCGGCCGTCAAACTGACCCTTGCGTGCGTCTTTACCCTTGATGTCGAAGTATGTGGCGTCGTAGATGCCGCTGGTAATGGGTTGGGTGGCATAGAAATCGTTCTCTTCGGCAGCTTCTGCCTCAGCGGCTTTCTTGTCGTTGCCTCCGCAGGCTGCCATCGACAGCAACAATGCGGACATAGCTAAGAATTTAATTGCTTTCATGTCTTAAATGTCGGTTAATAAAGAAGTTGTCTATACTTATTTGCGAATTTAAAAATTAACATGAAGTGTGAAAACCAAGATTCTTTTCATTAATACTTCGCCATATTTCCGGCGATTTTTTGTTCACCCGGAAACCTGATGAAATTTTAACGGAAAAATAAGGTTAGACAACTTCAATAAGTTTCTTAATTGTATAACACTCATTTTCAACAAAAGTTAACACTGCCTCGGCAACATGTAGCGCTTGCTCAGGGAGGGAGTGAGGAAAACGCCATGAAAAGACAAGGATATTTAGGGTGGCTCCGGAAGCGGGCGCGTGGCGTTGCGGGCAACTGCATTTTTTTCTCTATAAATGGCAACGGCGATTGCAACTTTTGATTTGCTGCCGCGTTATATTAGTAAAGGAGGAGGGGAATTAATGGATGTTGAAATTTTGAATGCAAACCTTTGCAATTCCTTTGAAAGGCATTCATTCAAGTTTCAAGATTCAAAGTTCTAAATATTTAAATCTAATGACTATGGACGTAATGATCAAGGCCATCCACTTCGACATCTCCGACAAGCTCGAAGCATTCACCAACAAGAAGATTGATAAACTCGTCCGCAGATTCGACGTGGTCAGCGGAGTCAATGTTAATTATAGACTCGTAAAACCGGAAACAGCCAACAATAAGGAAGCAGGTGTGGAACTTCAGGTTCCCGGCTCCAACCCTCTCTTCGCATCCAAGACCGCCGACACCTTCGAGGAAGCACTCGACCTCGCGCTTCAGGCTCTCGAACCGCAGCTCGAACGAAACAAAGACAAGAAGTGACCTGATATGGGACGCCTTCTCGACAAAGTAAAAATCTTCGAATTTTCTAAAGTTTGTGACCCACGGGGCAACCTTTCCTTCATTGAGGAAGGTTGCCACGTGCCATTTTCCATTAAGAGAGTCTTCTACATCTATGATGTTCCCGGCGGAGAGACCCGTGGCGGGCATGCCCACCGCGAAAACTCCACAGTGCTCATAGCCGTCTCCGGCTCATTCGATCTGCATCTGTCAGACGGTGAGGATGAGATAGTGGTGCGCATGAACCGGGCCAACAAAGGGGTGCTGATTCCGCCCGGCGTTTGGGATTCGATGCACGATTTCACCACCGGCACCGTCTGCCTCGCCCTCTGCGACCATCACTACGAGGAAGAAGACTATATCAGGGATCTCGACGAATATAATGAATTTCTTAAGTCTCTCAGAAACTAACGCGCCTCTTGCCCCGCAACTCATCGAGGCCGCAACCCGTGTGATAAGGAGCGGTTGCTACCTCCGTGGAGCCGAGACCGCCGCCTTTGAAAGCGAGCTGAGGCATCAGTGCGGAGCGGGATATGCCGTGGGAGTGAGCAATGGCCTTGATGCCATACGGCTCATTATCAGGGCATACATGCAGATGGGCCGGTTGCGGCATGGCGATGCTGTGCTCGTGGCCGCCAACACTTACATCGCCACCGTCCTGCCGATCACGGAGTTTGGCCTCGTACCTTACTTCGTGGAGCCAGACATGGAGACTATGAACTTCAGTTGGAAAAACGCCCTCGATATCCTCGATGCCAACGACCGCAAGCAGGGCAACGTCCACAATATCAAGGCAGCCATCGTGACCCACCTCTACGGCACCCCATGCTGGGACCAGGAGGCAGCACTGCTGATGCGCGACCGGGGTATTATCATCATCGAAGACAACGCCCAGGCAATAGGAGCGGTAGCCGCTGAGGAAGGCTTCAATGGCAACCGCCTAACCGGCAACCTAGCCGACGCAGCCGCCTTCAGTTTCTATCCTACGAAAAACGTTGGCGCGCTGGGCGATGCCGGTGCCGTCACCACCAACGACAAGGAGCTGGCCCGGACAGTAGCCGCTCTCGCCAACTACGGCAGCGACCGCCGCTACCACAACATCTATGTGGGCTACAACTGCCGCATCGACGAGATCCAGGCCGCTTTCATCAGGGTGAAGATGAAGACTCTCGACAGCGAGATCGCCCACCGTCAGGCCGTGGCCGCCGCTTACTCCGAGAGTATCAGGAACCCGTTTGTGGTCACTCCGAAGATTTTCTCCGACATGGTTCAGGTGTGGCATCAATATGTGATCCTTGTTCCTGAACACATGCGCGAGGGATTGCGCGAATGGCTCGCCGCCAACGATGTGGCCACCGACGTGCATTATCCCGACCCTCCCTATCTTCAGCCTTGCTACGCAAGCTATTATCGTCCTTCCGACGTCACTCCCTCCATCACCCTTGCCAGAAGATGCATCAGTCTTCCGATCGCTAACATCGATATCTTCGACGCAGGCGAGATCGCCGGCGTCATCAATCGGTTTACTTCATGACAAACACTTCAAGACCTGCAGGAAAGAAAAGAAACATGGGGCAACGTAAGCGCCGCTGGCCCATGGTGGTCGCCATAGTGGCGGCACTGGCAATTTGTGTGGGCGCCGCCGGCTTCTGGTTGCTCGGAGGCAAAGCGCCCTCCAGCGCCCTCATCAGAATTCCGGCCAATGCCTCGGCCGAAATGCTGCGCGACTCGATAGCCCGGTATCTCGGCGACTCCTACGCCGGAAAGGTTACGCGCCTTGTGAAGATGCGCGGCACCGACCTCCGTATGCGCCATGGCGCATATCTTCTCGAAGCCGGATGGAGCCCGCTTACGTCCGCACGCCGGCTCACAGGAGGCCCACAGCATCCGCTCACCATCACTATCAATGGATTCCGGCAGCGCAGCCTGCTTCAGGATAAAGTGGCCGCACGGTTTGATTTCACTCCCGATTCGCTTGCCAAAGTGATGGCCGACGAGGAAGTGATGGGCCGCTACGGACTCACCCCCGAGCAGTCGATGTCGCTGTTCCTCAACGATTCCTTCGATTTCTTCTGGAATGTGTCGCCGTCCGACGTGGTGGCGAAAGTCGGCGCCCACTATCTCGACGTCTGGAACGATGCCCGACGCAGGAAGGCCGAAGCCCTGGGTCTCACTCCGGCCGAGGTCATGACTCTCGCATCGATTGTGGACGAAGAGACGAATGCAATGGAAGAGAAAGGCACAATAGCCCGCCTTTACATCAACCGTCTCAACATCGGCATGCCGCTCCAGGCCGACCCTACGGTCAGGTTTGCCGGAGGCGATTTCTCGGTGAAGCGCATCACTTCCAAAATGACCAAGATCGACCATCCCTACAACACGTATAAAAACCGTGGACTGCCTCCGGGGCCTATCCGCACCACTTCGGTGGCGACGATAGATGCAATCCTCGACAGCAAGCCCAACGAGTATGTCTACATGTGTGCGAAAGAAGATTTCTCCGGACGCCACAATTTTGCCACCACCTACGCCCAGCATGAGGCTAACGCACGCCGCTACAAGCGCGAGCTCAACCGACGTGGAATATACTGACAAACAGCACTCGACATCAAGAAAAGATACCCCTGACCGCAGATGATAAGAAGTTTTCTTCCTGTTTTGCTTACTCTGGTATGTTGCTTTGCAGCGGCCTCCGCAAGGGAGTCGCTCCCGGCCGAATTGCGGTGGAGTCCGGCTCAGTTGATGGAGGCGGTGCAGAAAGATTCGCTGTCGGCGGCAGTCGACCCGTGCGATAAGCCGGTATTGGCCAACACAGTGGCGGAGGAAGACAGCCTCGGCGACCGCAACTGGTGGTATCTCTTCAAGAAAGGGAAGCTCGCCATGCGCGACACCACCGTAATCTGGCCACGGTTCCTCAAATTCTGCGTGAATGTCTATAACTGGGCCGACGACGTGTTCAGCAGCACCGACACCGCTTACGTGGTGGGCACAGGGAAACGATGGCGCACGCGCATCATCAACGACAACTGGAATGACTCCTACTACATCCGCTTCTCAAAAGATCTCAACTCAATAATGTCGGGCGCCATGCATGTGCTTGCCGGCCCTTCCATCCAGTATATGGCTGTCAGCTATGCCTATATGTTCGACCTATCGCACCTCATAGGCGGCACACCGATCAACTATCAGAAACAGGAATTCAGCTTCAACTGCGCCCGGTTCGCGGCCGAGGGATATTATTATTCCAACGACGACGGATCCTACATACGCACTTTAGGCGACTACAACGACCGCCGTCCGTTTAAAAAGAAATTCTCAGGCATCACGATGTATACTCTCGGTATCGATGCCTACTATTTCTTCAACGGCTACAAATATTCTCAGGCGGCCGCCTACAATTTTTCAAAGATCCAGAAGAAAAGCCAGGGCTGCTTCATGGCCGGCCTCTCTTACTGCGACCAGAACATCGCTGTAGATTTCAGTCAGTTGCCGCCCGAATTGAAGCCTTACGCCAAGGATGTGGAGCAGAAATACAGGTTCCACTATCATGACTACAATATATTGGTAGGCTACGGTTTGAACTGCGTGTTGTCGCCCCACTGGCTCTTCAACGTGACGGTGATGCCGGGCATCGGTTTCAACCATTGCTATGAGGATTCGCAGGAGGCGAGCGCCACTCTTTTCTCTCTCAGTGCACGCGGAATGGCATCGTTCACCTACAACAGCGGCAACTGGTTTGCCGGCCTTCAGGGGCGCATTCGCGGCAACTGGTATCAGTCGTCGCGCTATTCGCTTTTCAATTCCATCGAGACAATCACCCTCTCTGGCGGATTCCGCTTCTGATCAGTCGCAGGCCTCGTCGAGCGGGCTGCGTGTCGGAATTACTTTTACCCCTTTTTGCTGTTTGCCGGCTTTCTTCCGCTTTTTCTTCACCCTCTCTTTTTTATCCGCTTTCTTTTCAGAAGCCTTGTTGGCGGCTGTGTCAGAGGTTGCGGTAGCGGTCGTGGTGTCGCCGGCGGTTGCCGCAGAGGGCTGCTCCGTGGCGGGATGTGATGTCGGCGTTCCGGCCGGAGCGCAGCGTCGCAGCAACGGTCCGGCTGCAAGACACAGAAGGGTTGCCGCCGCTATGGCGACAACCCCCCGTCGTTCTTTCGATGTGAGCGGATGTTTCATTATCCTTCGGCGCGGTTGGCACGCTTCCGCTCGTTTTCATCAAGTATTATCTTGCGCAGACGCAGATGGTTGGGCGTTACCTCCACATATTCGTCTTCCTTGATGTATTCGAGCGATTCCTCAAGCGAGAACACCACCGGAGGCACGATCTTAGCCTTGTCGTCGGCTCCGGATGCGCGCATGTTGGTGAGTTTCTTCGACTTCGTCACGTTGACCACGATGTCCTTGTCTTTGGCGTTCTCGCCTACGACCTGACCTGCATATACCTCCTCCTGCGGGAAGATGAAGAAGCGGCCGCGGTCCTGGAGTTTGTCGATGGCGTATGCGTAGGCTGTGCCTGCCTCCATCGCAATCAGCGAGCCGTTGGTGCGGCGTTCGATGTCTCCCTTCCAAGGCTGGTATTCAAGGAAGCGGTGGGCCATGATGGCCTCGCCGGCTGTGGCAGTCAGCACGTTGTTGCGCAGGCCGATGATGCCGCGCGAGGGTATGTGGAATTCTATGTTGATGCGGTCGTTTTGAGTGTCCATGCTGATGATGTCGCCCTTGCGACGTGTCACCATGTCGACCACTTTCGAGCTGTATTCCTCGGGCACGTTGATGGTGAGTGCCTCAACCGGCTCGCATTTCACTCCATCGATTTCTTTCACGATCACCTGAGGCTGACCCACCTGAAGCTCGTAGCCCTCGCGGCGCATGGTCTCGATCAGGATCGAGAGGTGGAGCACACCGCGGCCGAACACTGTCCACTTGTCTTCAGTCTCGCCCTTGCTGACGCGGAGCGCGAGGTTGCGGTCGAGTTCCTTCATGAGGCGCTCGTGGATATGGCGTGAGGTCACGTATTTTCCGTCTTTGCCGAAGAAGGGGGAGTTGTTGATGGTGAATGTCATCGACATTGTAGGCTCATCGATGGCGATGCGGGGGAGGGGTTCGGGATTCTCCACAGTCGACACAGTGTCGCCGATTTCAAAATCTTCGAGACCCACGATGGCGCAGATATCGCCGGAGCTTACCTCCGACACTTTCTTGCGTCCCATTCCCTCGAAAGTGTGGAGCTCCTTGATGCGCTGTTTCTTCACGCTGCCGTCTTTCTTGCAGAGCGCTATGTCCATTCCTTCGCGGAGAGTGCCGCGGTGGACACGTCCGACGGCTATACGTCCCACGTAGCTCGAGAAGTCGAGGCTCGTGATCAGCATCTGGGGCTCACCCTCTATCTGCTTGGGGGCTGGGATGTATTCTATGATGGCGTCGAGCACGGCGGTGATGTCGTCGGTCTTCACGTTCCAGTCTTTGCTCATCCAGTTTTCCTTCGCGCTGCCGTAGATGGTAGGGAAGTCGAGCTGGTCTTCTGTGGCGTTGAGGTTGAACATGAGGTCGAACACCATCTCGTTCACCTCGTCGGGGCGACAGTTGGGCTTGTCTACCTTGTTAACCACCACCACGGGCTTGAGGCCCATGCTGATGGCTTTCTGGAGCACGAATCGCGTCTGCGGCATCGGGCCTTCAAACGCATCCACCAGAAGCAGACATCCGTCGGCCATGTTGAGCACCCGCTCCACCTCGCCGCCGAAGTCGGCGTGTCCCGGAGTGTCTATGATGTTGATCTTTGTTCCTTTATAGTTGATCGAGACGTTTTTCGACAAAATTGTTATTCCTCTTTCGCGTTCAAGGTCGTTGTTGTCGAGGATCAGTTCCCCGGCATTCTGGTTTTCGCGGAAGAGGTTGCCTGCGAGCAGCATTTTGTCGACGAGTGTGGTCTTGCCGTGGTCGACGTGGGCGATGATGGCTATGTTGCGGATATCTTGCATAATGTTTCTGTCATGCCCCGCGCGTCAGCGTGGGGCTGTTTCAATCTGCAAAATTACAAAATTTCCGCCAATCACGCAAAAATTTCTGCATCTTGCCCTGCATATCGTTATGTTTCCGACATATTTGGCTGTCGGGCCATCTTCTTAGGCTATCGGGAATAGCGCTCCTTGATGATGCCGTGGCGGAAGCCATGGAGCAGGTCGCGCAGTTCATCGATTTGCGCCTGCAGCTCATGTCCCTTGTCGGTGTCCTTCACCCGGAGGCGCTTGGCCGACATCTCCACTATCTGCTTCGTGCCTATGATGTCGCTGCCGTCTCTCACGGCCTTTTCGGTCGACTCGAACGCCTCGTGCTCCACGAGCTGGAAGCCACGGCTGTGGTAGACAAGCGTGTAGCCCGCTATTCCGGTGGTGGCGTGATAAGCCTTTGCGAAACCGCCGTCAATCACCATGAGTTTGCCGCCGGCGCGGATGGGGCTTTCCCCTTTGGCCGCGCGCACGGGAACATGTCCGTTGATGATGTGGCGGTGTTCGCCCTCCACTTCAAATGCGTCGAGAATGCCGTCGATCACCTTCTCGTCGTCCCTTAATTTGAAGTAGTTGCCTTTTTCTTCCACGTGTGTCGACTCGTCTTTGATGAAGTAGCGTTCGAAGGTTGCCATCTTCGACTTGTCGAATAGCGGCGAGTCGGGTCCGCACCAGAGATACCAGTAATAGTCTATGGCAAACTCGCGGGTGGCGTCGTCGGTGTCGTCGTTGAAGGCCGAGCGCATCATCATCCCGATGTGTCGCATCAGTTGCGCCCCGCTGTATTTCTCGCCGTAAAGCTCCACCTCTTTCAGACTGCCGTCGGCATTGAGCGGCATCGAAGCGTGGTAGAGCAGGTTGGAGTTGTAGACGGCATACATGCTTCCGTGCGACAGCAAGCAGTTGATATGGCGGTTGAGCTTGTCGCTCACCTGGAAGGAATGAAGCAGTTTCTCCATCAAGGCCTCCTCCTCTTTCGTCAGCGCATAGGGGTTGCCCGGGTCGATGGTCGGGAAATTGTTGTCTTTCAGCTCATATTCCTTGCCGCCTATCTCTATCACGTTGCGTTCGGGATGCAGGCGGTGCAGGAGTTTCCGGTCGTCCATCCCCCATTCGGGGCGGCGGTCGATGATCTGGCTCTCGATCTTGAACTGTATGATGCTGATGGCCTTGTGCATCTTGGCCATGAGCTGTATGGTCTTCCCTTCGGCATTGTATTCCTTGTTGTCGAGCAGTCGCGGCATGAATTCCAGGCAGGGGTCGTCTTTGTATGTCTCGAGCGAGAAGGTGGCCAATGGCACGAGGTTGATGCCGTAGCCGTCTTCGAGAGTGGCCATGTTGCCGTAGCGCAGCGAGAGCCTCAGCACGTTGGCTATGCAGGCCTTGTTGCCGGCGGCGGCTCCCATCCAGAGGGCGTCGTGGTTGCCCCACTGCAGGTCAAACCTGTCGTAGGCGCAAAGGGTGTCCATGATCAGATGCGCACCCGGACCGCGGTCGAAGATGTCGCCTAAGATGTGAAGCTGGTCGATGCTCAGCCGCTGGATGGTGTTGCACAGCGCGATGATGAAGTTGTCGGCCTGACCCGTGGATATGATGGTCTCGATGATGCGCCGGAAATAGGCCTCCTTGTCGTAGTCGGAGGGCGACTCATGAAGAAGTTCCTCGATGATGTAGGCATACTCCCGCGGCAGCTGCTTGCGCACTCTCGAGCGTGTGTATTTCGACGAGACGCTCTGAAGCACCATGATGAGCTGATGGAGCGTGACGCTGTAGAAGTCGTCGATGTCCTTTTCCTCCGCCTTGATATATTCCATCTTGCGCTCCGGATAGTATATCAGGGTGCAGAGCTGGCGTATGTCTTGCTCGCGCAGCGAGGTGCCGAAGATTTCAGTCACTTTGCGGCGTATGTTGCCTGAGGCGTTGCGTAGTATGTGTGAAAACGCCTCGTCCTCCCCGTGAAGGTCGGCCACGAAGTGCTCGGTGCCTTTGGGAAGGTTGAGGATTGCCTCAAGGTTGATTATCTCCGTGCTCGCAGCCTGAATGTTGGGAAAGGTCTGCGACAGCAACCGCAATATCCGCGGGTCAGTCTCCATGGTGGTCAGAATTTATCTATTCTC
>JAUNFY010000107.1 GCA_030524805.1 Bacteroidales bacterium
ACCACCGAGTCAAATCCACTCAACCCACCGAATCCAATCCACCAAAGCACCTGCAAGACAAAGAGATCCGCGCAAATCAGCGTCCCCCCCCACGGCGCAGCCGCAAAGCGGCCGCCGTATCCGCGTCTGACCTCAATCATCAGAAATCCCGAGCGAAGCGAGGCCCACACAATTCCACAACATTCAACATCATTAGGCATCTAACATCCTTACTTCTTCCGGAACACGAGGATGGCATCCGCAAAGGCGGCATGAGCGTCGGTAAGTTTCAGTATGTCTTCCCATGCCGTCGGCACTATCAACGGCAGATTGATCCGCTTCCGAGCCACGACGTTGACCGATTTGCCATCGGCCGACCTCTTGGCCCCCGACACAAACAGCCCGGCATGCGTCTGCACATTGCTCGTCAGCGCCTGCAATGCCGCGTCGTCCACATCATATCCCTCCGGGATGCCCACCGTGATGCTGTAGTTGTCTTGCGATGCTGCCAGAAACTGGATGTTGGCCGTGCGGCTACGCTCCACCCCTTCAATGCGTTTCTGACGCCCCGTGAAACTACCTATCTTCAATATCAGGTCGTTGCCGGCCACGCTATACACCTCAGGAGTCTTGCTCCTGAACGTCATCTTGAATTCCGGATCGCCCGGCCTCATGCCTCTGCTCGAGATAGCCACATCGCTCAACTCAAACTCATCGCCTCCGAAGATATCCTCGTAAAGTTCACGTGTAGATTCCTCAATGTCTTTCGCCTTCCCCTCCTCGTCTTTATTCCTGACGCGATACCGTTTGCCTTCCTCTATACCGAGATATTCCTCCTGCTCACGAAGCCAGTCGGTGTAATCCGACAGGTCGGAGGCCAGATACTTCATGGCTCCCGTCAGCGTCAGCTGATTGCTCACCTCCGCATCGTTGTCCGGGCCAAGCGTGATCTCCGAAGTCACCGCAAACTTATTGGCCGAATGCTTCGACACGGGAGTGGTCGTGATCTCCGGCATCGAGAAATCCCAAAGCCGGCTGCGCTCGCCCGGGAAGGCGGCGCAAAGCTGACCCTCATACACCGGCGACAGCTCCCCTGACATGAACGTCTCCATTCCGGCGCACAGGTAGAGGCGGTCGCCCACCTTCATCCCGTAGTCGGGCTGACGCCAGTTTACTATCTGCGCCGTCGGCACATCGGCCGACGAATTGATGAATGCCACTCCGGCATCGTCAGCTATTTTCTCCTTCCTCAACACGTCACACATCATCAGCGCCAGCCAATAGTCTGACACGTCGGCGTCCTTGTCGGTGAGGTTGATGTAGTTGGCAGCCGCCCATGCCGCATCGGTCAGTTCCGCCGCCGTGGCTTCCGGATGCGCCTGACGATAGTTTTTGATCATCTTCCTCACCTTTCCCGGGAAATTCGATTTGTCGTAGTTCGAGGCAGCTATCACGAGCGATATGTCGCGGAATATCTGCATCGCATTCGGATTCTGATACAAACCGCCGTTTCTTGAATATTTCGGATAGTAGCGGTAGGGCGACGTGTTGTTGAGCACGTAGAAATCATAAAACGGCAGTTCGCGTATCTTGTTGACGTAGTGCCGGTCGGTAAGCGCCGGCATATAGCCCGTCTTCATCCATGCCGTGTTCTGCCCCTTGCTGTCGACGCTGCATTCTATTTCGGGCGCCGCGTTGTATTCCCTGAACTCCACTGTCAGCTTTGGATGAAACTTACCCTCTATCACGCTCTCGAGCACCGGATATTCCCCGGCAAGCATCATCCGCAACGCCGGCAGGTCGTATTCCTGCGCACGGTCTTCGGCAAACGTGAAATATTCCAGCACGTCGCCCGGCTCCAGCCCTGCTATGTCGATCTTCTGCTTCAGCACATCTCCTTTGCCTTTTCCCTCGGTGATGTCGAAAGCCTTCGACATGTCCACCTCCACCATCCGCCCGTCGGGCTTGTGGATGCGGGCGCCAAACGTATGCTTAATCTCGGCCATGGTGCGCCGGTAGCGTGATTTGACGGCGGCTTTCGAGCCGAACTCATGTTTCGAAAACTCCTCCACGGCCTTCTGGTCGAGCAATTTCACCATCCTGCGGGTGAAGTAGACGCGTTTGGAGTGTGTTTCCACTCCCCGCTGGGTTTCATACGAATTGTAGTCAGCTTCCAGATAGTCGTACTGTCCGATTACGACTGCCGAGAAATGCTCTTTCAGCGAATCGGGTATCTCACGCATCGGATCGAAAAGATCGCTGCGTGTGCCCCAAACTTTCTCGGCTGCTTTTTTCTGAAACTTCATGTCCGCGCCCCACACTGCCAGCGGCAACATCATCGCTGCAAGTATAATCCTGATTTTCCTCAACATAGCATTCCGTTTTTAATTAATAAAAGTTATCTGATCCCGGCTGAATATCATACAAACCCCAATCCCAAAAAAACTAACCCTTAATCCCTAACCCAAAAACTAATCCATAACCCCTAACCCTCAGATTTCGCCCTCAGGCGAAATCTGAGTTAAAACAATCTTAGCATCTGCAGCCCTCCGGAAAGCCCTTACCCCTTCGTTGCGCTCCTCAAGCCGCCCGAGGGGCGTGGCAAGGTCGCGCGTCTTCACTTCCGCACGGCAGCGGATAGCTCCCTCCGCTTCTGCATATTCAAGCCGGGCCTCATACCATTCATTGTCGAGGGTGCTCGCCTCCGGAAGATGCTCCACCCTGTAGCCGGCGGGTATCGCAAGCTCAAATTCGTAACATCCCGTGTAGCCGAATGGCAGCAGATGGCTGTGGGTGCGGCCGGCAGTGGCCACGACGTCGAAAAAGGAGTCGCGCAATGGCTTGAGATCCACATAGATTTTGTCGCCTATCTTCTGAGCCGCGTTCGTCTCGCTCACTCTCGCCGATATCTCGAATTCCTCTTCCGAAAGATTGCCGCTGACACGCAGATCGTCTGCCACCGAGTTTTTTCTCGGATATGTCAGCACCCGCTTGATGATTTTGTCGCGGTCGCGGGGTTCGCTGTCGGCCAACGCCGACAGCAATCCCATCCTGCCCACTCCCGCCATTGTCAGCGTCAGGCTCCCGGTGAGCGCGTTGCCTTCCACTGCATAGCTGCCCCTTATCCTCTCCCTGTCCGCTTCCCGACCGGTGTCGGGCACATTGCCGAGGATGCAGTCGTCGCCATCCTCTATCATCGTGCGCCGCCCCCTTATGCTTGGCGGCACATAGCCGGGACTCGACCAGCTCGTGGTGCCGTCGAGATATATCACGCTGTCGCCCAATATGCAGGCCGCTATCACGTGGTTGCCCGAGCAAAGCGCCGGCACCTTGTCCCAGTCAAACGGGATGTCGCCTTTGGTACCTATCCACACCAGGCGTCCGTCGAGACTGTTTTCCCTGAGCAACCGCTTGATAAGATTGGCCGATCCCTTACAGTCGCCGGCCCTGCTTCTCATCACATCCGATGCCGGCGCCGGCGAAAAGGCATATTCGCCATGCTCCACGGCAAGATAGCGGATGTTTTGCCTCACCCACTGCGCCGTGCTGTCGGCCAGCGCCGCGTCATGCGCCGCCCCGGCCCTGAGCATCGCCGCCACCTTCGCTATCTCTTCGTCGGCTTCATCTTCCTCGCGGCAGAAGCTTTTCATGTGGCGGTAAAGGGCCCGCGTGTCGGCAAACTGTCCGGTGATTATCAACTGCGGAGCCGCCACCGAGGCCCGCGGTGCCTGCGCCTCATGTCGCCATGCCGGCAGGTCGGTGGCCTCGGCCCGGTATTCCACCGAGCCGTCGGGATTGGTTTGCGAAGTCAGGGTGATGTTTCCTCCGTCCACCCGATACGTCTCCACCTTTATGGTCTGCGCGAGCCGTGGCGGCACTTTCACTATGGTGGTGCTGTGCCGCTTCGGGTAGGCGTAAGATGGCAGTATCACGTTGCAGAAATGCTCCGGCGCCTTGAAGGTCTGCACGAAAGTGGCTTTTGTCTTCTTTCCTTTCTTGAGGGGCACGCTCATGTAGCATACCTTGCTGCCGTCGTAGAACGCATCTGAGGACTCCCAGCTGCGGTAGTAAGGTTTCGCGCCGGGTGCGGAGGCTTTGTCGATGGTGATGATGTCGTCGTTGTAGAAAGCTATGGCATCGGCCCGGTCGTCCCTGGCGGTCGCCTCATACCATACGTCGGTTTCCGACTTCACCGACGCTATATCTCCTTTCTTCTCCACTATGGTATAGACCCGCAATTCGTCGGCAATCACCACATTATCGTTGTCCGACACAGTCGCGCCGGCCGACGGCAACACCGGCAGCAGGAGAGTGATCAGGAGTGCGAGGAGTTGTTTCATGCAGTCAGAGGTTAACTGATTGCGCAATAATTGCATTGCGTATGCAAATATATACAAAAATCCTCTACATCCAAAATAAAATCAAATTTTTAACAAATTCCCGCCACCCTCCCCCCTACTCCATCCCCCATCCAACATCCAACATCCAGAATTCAACATTCAAAATTCAACATTCCACATTAGAATAAGGCCGGAGGCCTTTCATTTTGTTAACCGGGGGTGCTCGCCACCCCCGGCTTCCCCATCCCCCTAACATCAATCCCGGAGGGATTGCCCCAAGCGGCAAGCCCGCAAGTCCCTAACCATCAACTCAATAGGAATGCCACGAAGTGCAACCCCTCCGGGGCTGCTGACTGTCATGCACGGACACCGGGGGTGGCAAGCACCCCCGGTTAACAAAATATAAGGCCTCCGGCCTTATCGCCCTAACAACAAGACGTTACACAACAGTCTAACCTCAATCCCCATAAATCCCAAGCAAAGCAATCCTTACAACATTCAACATCCCCCATTCCACAATTCCAACATCCCCCATTATGAAAGGCCGGAGGCCTTTCATTTTGTTAACCGGGGGTGCTCGCCACCCCCGGTTTCCACATCCCCACCATCATCAATCCCGGAGGGATTGCACCACGCAGCAAGCCCCGCACCCGCACCCCACGGCAACCCCAAGACAGGAGAGCGCCACGAGGTGCAGCCCCTCCCGGGCTGCTGACCGTATGCCCTGAACACCGGGGGTGGCAAGCACCCCCGGTTAACAAAATATAAGGCCTCCGGCCTTATCGCCCTAACAACAAGACGTTACACAACAGTCTAACCTCAATCCCCATAAATCCCAAGCAAAGCAAGCCCTACAACATTCCACCTTCCCCATTCCTCCATTCACCATTCAACATTATCAAACAGCCCCTATTTTCCGCGAACCTCCCCCGCAATCAGCGGCTTTTGCCACGAAGAGGCAAAAGCATCCGCGTTCAACCACCGAGTCAAATC
>JAUNFY010000024.1 GCA_030524805.1 Bacteroidales bacterium
TGGCCTTTGGATTATATTTGATGGTTTGGCTTTTGAGTTTTATCGGGGGCTTTGGCCTTGATCTTATTTGATGCTTTGGAAAATTTTATGTGGGTAAGAAATGCCATAGGGAATATCAGGACGTGGAGCTTGCGTAATGAAAACAGTAATGCCTTCATTGTCATACTGTCGTGCATCACGGGTTGCGCGGCGGGATTCGGCGCGTTTCTACTCAAATGGATCATCAAGTTTATCGCCGACCATCTTCAGACACTGACAGGGCACTCGCTGCATTGGCACGAGGCCGACCTGTGGCTGCTCATCATGCCGCTTGCGGGCATCATGCTGGCCGTGGCGTGGCAACGGTGGGTGGCACATGCCAACATGGTGCACTGCACCTCAAAAATCGTGGATTACCTGAATTCGAAAAACTATTCAATCCCCGGCAAATTCATCTACAACCCGATCGCGGCGTGCGGCATCACTCTCGGCTTCGGCGGCTCGGCAGGCGCTGAAGGCCCGATAGCATTTGCAGGAGCCTCAATCGGGAGCCGCCTCGGAAAGCTTCTCGGCCTCGACGACAAGGCCCTCCGCCTGCTCGTTGGCATCGGCGCGGGCGCCGGAATAGCGGGAATCTTCAAGTCGCCGATAGCGGGAGTGCTCTTCACGATCGAGGTGCTGCGCATGGACATGGGGGCGGCGCCCGTTACCGGCCTCATCATGGCCTGCGTATGCGCGTCAGTGACGTGCTACGCATTCACCGGCACGCAGGTGTATATGCCCTATACGCAACAGGCCGGACTCGGGGTGCCAATCCATTGGGTAGCGCTGCTCGGCATCTTCTGCGGGCTTTATTCGCTGCTCTACAATTGGGTGACGATAGTGATGCGCAAATTTTTCAGTTCGCGTCGCAGGCCATGGGTGAGTTGGATAAGCGGCGGCATGATAGTGGGGATAATCCTCTTCATGTTTCCGGCAATATATGGTGAAGGCTACCCCGTGATGACTCAACTCATCAACGGCGACCACTCCGGGGTGCTCGCCAGCGGACTGCTCGCCACCCCTGAAGGCGACACATCGCGCTTCATACTGATACTCACTGTTATGCTGATACTCAAATCGCTGGCCACCGTATGCAGCAACAGCGCGGGCGGCGTAGCCGGCGATTTCGCCCCTACCCTCTTCGTGGGAACCCTTGCCGGGACTGTATTCTCGATGGCGGCGGAATCGCTCTTCGGCATCCACATCCCCGTGTCGCTCTGCGCCATGTTTGCAATGTCGGGAGCATTCGCGGGAATAGTGCATGCCCCGGTGATGGCAATCTTCCTCGTGACGGAAATCACGGGCGCCTTCAACTTCATACTCCCCATCACGGTATGCGCCGCCGCTTCCTACATCACCGTGGTGACACTACACCCGGCAGGACGCTACATCGAGACGCACTACGACGACCTGGCGTCGCTCTTCAGGAAATCATAGCCGCACTGCGCCGCGGCATAAACGGCAACGCTTCCTGCCTTTTCGGAGCCGGAAGCGTTTCACATATCTTAGCATCCTTTATGGATGAGCAACCCTTTTTAACCGCCAATTAACTAATTTACACTAATATTAGCAAGCCGTCGCACGTTTCTTATATGAAATTAAGACGACTTTTGGTTGCTACCGTCTGCCATTAAAGAAATGTCTAAATTTTGGGTTATATACATTAGTTATTTCTATCGCAGCCACCATGTCGGGCACATGGAGGCGGGAAGGTACCGGACGTCGCGACGACGACCGGACTTTTTTTTATGCCCCCATACGAACCCTTTTATCGGGCCATCGACTTTATCCGGCTATTGATTTGCGGAGCCGGACGCAGAGGGATTCGTGGCGGCATATCATGTAGATGAGGATCACGTTCATGACGGTGATCTCAAACACGAAATAGACCCAGGGCATCCGCAACACGAGCACCGAGATGAAGAGCGCCCAGCTCCTGACGTTGAAGCTCAGGATGTTGGTGTATTTCATCAGCGGCCGGCTTCCGGCCCTGAAACGGTCGGCAAACTCCTTGGGTATGTTGGAATGATACTTCTCATAGAGCACCTTGCGCAGACGCTGCATCTGAGGGGTCAGGCGCTCCTGCGAACGGGTGTAGTTGGCATAGAAGAGCATCACCAGCTTTGGCATGAACTGACGGCGCCACGACATGGCATGAAACTGCCTCCAGAGGGCCTGCGCATCTTCCAGTTCGGAGCCGGCTTTCCCCTTGAGGAAGAAGAGATGAAACTGCCGGTAGATGTCGGCCATGGCGGCCTGCTGCGCATGGCACAGGCCGGCGACAGCCGCCAGCACCCATATCTTCCAGTGATGCGACATGAAATAAGTGGATGTCTCGTTCTCGCGCAGACAGAGAGCCACATAGATGGCGACAAACCAGAGGTCGCTGCTTACGCCGTCGAGTATGCGGCCGAGGCGGGAGTATTGCCCTGTCATGCGGGCGAGCTGTCCGTCGGCGCTGTCGTAGGAATTAGCCCATATCAGAAGGAGCATTCCGAGGATATTTATCCATATATTATTGTAATAGAAAGCCACGCCGGCCCCTATGCCAATGAAAATCGAAGCTACAGTGATCACGTTGGGGTGAATACCCATCTTACGGGCCAGGACGGCCCACGCAAAACCAATGGGCCGATAGAATATAAGGTCGAACCATTCCTCCGTATCGCCCGACTTAAGGCTGCCGCGATATTCCTCGCGTAGTCTACTCAGTTTCGACATCTCTAATCTTTTTCTTGAGTTACGTTTCCTTTTTAATTAATATCTTACGCTCAACCAATATCCTATACGGTCATTTCAAGTCGCGGAGAGCGTAGGTGCGCTCCCTGAGGAATTTGCCGAGTTCCTCTACAGAGGCACTGTGGGCTTCCTGCTCCTCAACCGTTATGGGCTTGCCGATGCTGATGTGGATTTCCTTTCCTCTTTTGCGGAACACCTCGGAGGGCAACATCAGCGAGCGGGCGGGCCAGCAGAGATGGCCCATGACATTGAACATCCAGCTGTTGCTACCATGGAAATAGATAGGCACCACCGGCACCTTCGCCTTCGAAATGATCTGAAGCACCGATTTCTGCCAGGGGCGATCCTCGAGATGACCGTGAATGTCGACCTTGCTCATGGCGCCTGCCGGGAAGAAGCCGAGGGGTTTACCTTCCTTCACCTGGCGTATGGCCTCCCTGATGCCGAGCATCGACACCTTCTTCTTCTCCGGATCGTTGCTGCTCCACGCGTCGACCGCGATGAAGTTGGGGCGCATGGCCGATATCTTGTTGAGAATCATATTGACCATTACCTTGTAGTCGCGGAAGCGGCGGGTGACGAGATAGATGAGAGTGATGCCGTCGAGCGCACCGAAAGGATGGTTGGATACCGTGATGAAGCGTCCGTCGGGCATATTGTCGAGCACCTCGCGGTTGTCGACCCTAAGCTTGAGCTTGAAGTCCTGCTCCACCATGCGCTCCACAAACTCCGGACCCGGAGTGTCGCACCAACGGCCATGCACTGCATTCACCTCATCGACCTGAAGGAAATGGAGAAGCCAGTTGACCAACTTCTCGTGTCCGTCAAGTTTAGGCACCATCTTCCTGATCTCGTCGTAGTTGAGCACATCGGGATGAACCTCATATTTCTCACGCATCTCTGCGTGATATCTGTCCAATTCTTCTTGTGTCATTTTTTTGTGAATTTAATATAAGCGGCATAGCGGCCGAGCCATGCACTGAAAGCCGGCATACGCATCAGCACCTGCTCGAAGAGGAGCACCGCCGCCAGAGAGCATGCGATGCCACCGCACACGTCGAGAATGTAGTGATGAGACGTATATACGGCCGTGAACCATATCCCAAGAGTCACGAATCCCAATATGAACTTCCAAGTCCGGCTGCTGCCGATGATCATGGCATAAATGAACGCCACAAAGGTATAGGCGGAATGAAGCGAGGGCATGGCCGCAAACACGTTGGCGTTGCGGGCATAAAGGGCGTTGAAGACACCGAGTCCGGTCATGGAGTCGAAATATCCGAGTCCGGCCACCTCGCCGGGCGTGCCGGGAACAGCCTCGAATCCGTGGGATGCCACATACCATGGCGGTACCGCGGGATGCACGTAGTAAAGTCCGAATCCAATAAGGTTGACCAGCAGGAACACGAGCGCAAAGCGCAGATAGTCGTAATCCTTGCCCGAGAAATAAAGCCAAAGCCCGTAGAAGATGGGGAGCGGCACCCAGCAGAGATAGAAGATGCCGGCCATGAAGTCCATCAGGGGCACGTGGTGTATGGCGAAAAACTCATTGGGAGTCAGCATGCCGGCAGCCGTGGATATTCCGAAAAGCGACTTCTCGGTGGAATACAGACCTTCCACGTCGACGGGGTTCACCTCATAGTTGGGCAGGAGGTTCATCCAGTCGTAGCTGATGCCGAAGGCAATGAAGGGAAGGAGCGCCACGACGAGCCGCCTCGTAGGGGCTGATGCGAAGAACATGCCGGCTATGAGGAGGGCCATGAACACGTGTTCGGGCCTGAAACCTATGAAGAGTATCGTCACGGCGAGCCATATCAGGAGCGCGCCGATGCAATAGAGCGATTCCTTCAGGACCGGAAGTTTCATTTCAAATGTTTTTTCAGGTAATTGATTCGTGCGATCGCCGTCATGTTGGTGAAGAAAGCCATCACACCCATCACTACAGCCACAATCCACAGCGGATCGAATCCGCAGCGTCCGGACTGACCGCAGATGCCGCTGGCCATGAGCGAAAGGGCTGTCAGCACCACCCTCTCGGGCCGCTGCATGAAGCCGATCTTGCACACTACCCCGAGGCCTTCACCACGTGCGCGGGTATAGCTCACCAGAAGCGATCCCATCAGCGCCAGGAAAGTGAGCAGCGCGGCCACGTCCCAGCCTCTGCACAGCATGAGATAGGCCACGGCGCCTACGGTGAGAAACTCGCAGTAGCGGTCGAGCACCGAGTCGTAGAAGGCTCCGAACTTCGACATCTTGTTGCCGAGGCGCGCCACCTGCCCGTCGAGCATGTCGAAAAGAGAGAACGCTATGATCAATATTCCACCGAGAGTGAGAAGCCCCCACTGCATCGGCCCGTGGAGCGACAGCCAAGCGGCGTAGCCCACCACAATGGCAGCGGCAAGATTGCCCAAGAAACCTATCGTGGTCACCATGTTGGGCGTCACGCCCATCCTGATGAGGGTCCTCACCAAAGGATTTATCACAAAATAGATGCCTTGCTGCAGGGAGTCGCGCATCTTTTTTGCTGAGGTCTTTATCGATTCCATTATATATCAGTCTTGTTTCCTATTGTTGTTATCATTCAATTTTGGTCGCTGCCGTCAGGGTGCTGCCTGACTCCGAAGAAGGTGAGCAGGCGCGTCATGAACCTTACGGCCGCCGGATCGAATTTCGACGGGCGGTAGACCCAGTTGCGCTGCAGCACGAAATTCCAGAACCACGACACCATGAGCGACATGAAGAGACGAGCCGCAGTGTAGTATCCGGCCGGCTTGAATCCCATCTCCTCAAGA
Source organism: Bacteroidales bacterium (assembly GCA_030524805.1). Classification (GTDB taxonomy): domain Bacteria; phylum Bacteroidota; class Bacteroidia; order Bacteroidales; family Muribaculaceae; genus Lepagella. The sequence goes on from JAUNFY010000024.1 coordinate 5,553, forward strand.
AATTTGAGTTTGCCGAGCAGCAGATACACCAGTTCGGTGCCGCCGGAGTTCAATATTAGATTGCCGAGCCATACGAGAGCATACTTCACCACCACGGCTTTCCAGGGCACATCGTCGGCACGGAAGGTGAACTTATAGCAAAGGATGCAGTTGACGATGCCTCCGGCCACTACGCCAATCGCAGTGGAGAGCCATGAGAGATGATGGTTGAAAACCCAGTTGAATATCACGAAACCCACAGCGAAGTCTACCCAACCGGACGCCTGGCTCGAGAGGGCCGAGCGCAGGAATGTGGGCACCAGCGACGTGCTTTCAAGCAGCTTGCGCCCCATTTCTTTCGCTTTGTTGTCGTGATTGTCGTTGACAGAATTATCGGTGTTCATGATCAGATCGTAGGATTATGGAAAAGTCAGAGCAGCCAGATGAGGCCGGTGAGCAGCAATGCCGAATATATGGCGGCGAGAATGTCGTCGGCCATCATGCCGAGACCTCCTGGAAGTTTCTCCAGACTTCTGATGCCCAGAGGCTTGAAGATATCGAAAAATCGGAAGAGTGCGAGCGAGACCGCTATAGTCCACCAAGGAGCCACCGTGGCGCCACCACAGAGGGGGAGCAGTGAAATCAGCTGACCTACCGTCTCGTCGACACAAGCCACCACGGGATCCTTGCCCCAGTATTTCTCCGACTCGGAACTTGCCCAGGTGCCGGCTACGGTGAAGAAGACAATGCCTATCGCCGTCGCGACAAATGCGGTCAGGCCCGGAGTCCAGATATAGAAGGGAAGCCAAAGCAGTATGGCTACCAGGGCACCCCAGGTGCCGGGAGCCACGGGCAGGAATCCGGCGCCGAACGAAGTGGCTATCATCTTCGGCAGCAACGGGAATTTCTCGTCGGTGATTGGTTGCGGTATTCTTGATTTCATTTCATTTTCCTCCTTGATTTCAATTTCCTCGCTCTTGCGAGCACAGACTTCGCTATCATCCTTGCCGCCTCGCGCCTGATAGGTGCGAAGCTGGGCCAGTCGTCGAAATTGACGAGCAGGCATTCCCCCTCGGGAGTGACCGACAGGTCGCCGCCAAACACGTCGACCTGCAGTGCGGCGGCGGCTTTCATGCACACCTGCCGTGCCTTTTCCGCCAGCTCATCCTGTCCGCTGTCGCCGGCCGCTCCGGTGGCGTAAGGCTTGAAGCAATGAAACCAGTCCATCGACGCCACACCGTAGAATCTCATCCTTTCACCCCCAATCTCCTTTGCGACGGCCGCTTTCCTGATGTTGCGGAAGAAGAATTCATGAAGAATCTCCTGCACCTCGTCGACATGGCGGCAACGGCACGTGTCTTCGAGATGATGGAGATGATTGTCGGCAATCTTCACCCAGGAGGCTTCGAAACCGGCCTCACGCAAGCGGCGGCGCACATCTACATCGGTATCAACGACGATGGTCTCGGGCGTAGGCACTCCGGCGTCGCGCAGAATCTTTGTCATGAACATGCGGATGCAATTCTCGATGCCGTAGCCGGAATTGACCGCAATCTTCCCATCGTCTTCAAGCCGCTGCAGCTTCTCGACAGCCTGCCGTCCGCGACACATGGCGAGAATCATATCCTCATCGATGCGCGATCCGACAAATTGGGTTTCGGTGTAGATGTTGACAGCAAACCCCTTGCGCCGCAGCTCGGCCACGGTGTCGTGAAGGATAGCCGCATCGTTTCCGATGTGGTTGGGCGAGAAAGTCCCGTCGCGGAGTACTGCTGCTATCGTGATGTCGGCCACTGTCTTCTATCGTTTGTTACAGGTCTGCGTTAAGTCTTTCGGGTCGGTTCAGGATTCCTCAGTCTGCTTCTGCCTCCGGTCGATCTTTGCTTTTGGGAGAGGATTGGCAGTGGCTTCCCGGTGCATCCTGCGGTTGCGGGCCAGGTCGATGCCTTTGTAGATGGCCTGCCGCATCGAAGTGGGGTCGGCCTCGTTCTTGCCGGCGATGTTGTAGGCAGTGCCATGGTCGGGGCTTGTCCTCACGTAGGGGAGTCCGGCCGTATAGTTGACACCATATTCCTTTGCAAGCGCCTTGAAGGGAGCGAGCCCCTGATCGTGGTACATCGCCAGAATGCCGTCATATTTGAGATAGTCGGCAGTGCCGAAGAAACCGTCGGCCGCAAAAGGACCGAAGGCAAGGATGCCGTCTTTCACGCAGTCGGCCACGGCAGGGCTTATCTCGTTGATTTCTTCCTGGCCGAGGAGCCCGTTGTCTCCATTGTGGGGATTGAGCGAGAGCACCGCGATTCTGGGCTTGTCGAACCTGAAGTCCTGCCGGAGAGCCGCGTCAAGGCATTCAATTTTCTCCTTTACCGCCTCGCGGGTGATGGCACCGGCCACATCTTTGATGGCACGGTGGGTGGTGACGAGGGCCACACGCATGGTGTCGTCGAAGAGAATCATTGTGGCCTTTGCGTCGTCGGCTCCGAAACGTGCCTCGAGATATTCCGTATGTCCGGGGAAGGAGAAGCGCTCGCTGTTGGTGGTCTTTTTGTTGATGGGGGCAGTGACGAGCAAATCGATGTCGCCGCTCTCAAGCGCATCGCAAGCGGCCTCAAGAGCCGTCACGGCAGCCTCGCCTGCTTCGGGCGAAGGATAACCGGGGGTCATCTCCAGCCCTTTGGGGCATACGTCTACTATATTGACCTTCCCGGTCTGTGCGTCTGCCGCCGACCTCACGGGAGTGAAGCGGAAATTTTCCACCTGCAGGTTCTTGCGGGTCTGATTGAGCAGCTCCGCGCTTCCAAATATCACGGGGGTGCAGAGGTCGGTGAATTCCTCGTCGGCCAAAGCCTTGATAATCACCTCATAGCCCACGCCGTTGAAATCTCCGTGGGTGATACCCACTCTTATATCGTTGCGCATAAATACATTTTTTCTGCGATGCCGAGCCCGTCAGGGCGCATCATGAAGCATTAATAACTTCCAAAATTAATAAAAAAAGTTGTCTTATGCAAAATTATCTTCGCTTCCTCCTGTCATTTTTTCGAAGCGGGCGTCTTTGCGGCAAGCATTCCGCACGCTGCGTCGATATCCTCACCGCGCGAAGCCCTGATAGTGGCCGTCACTCCATGTTCGTTGAGAATGTTGCGGAACATCTGCATCCTGTCGTCGCTCGCGGGATAGAGGTCGACGCCCGGGATGCGGTGGAAACGTATCAGGTTGACCCGGCAGTCCATGCCGTCGATGAGCTTTATCAGCATGTTGGCGTGTGCCACGTCGTCGTTGACGCCGCGCCACATTATGTATTCGAGCGAGAGCCGCCTTTGTCCGGAGAAATCGTAGGACTTTAGCAATTTCATCACGCTCTGAATCGGGAACGCCTTCTGCGCCGGCATCATAGACTCGCGCTGCGCCAGGTCGGCCGAGTGCACGCTGATGGCCACATGCACGTTTGTCTTGTCGAGAAGGTCCTTGAGCTGCGGGAGTTTGCCCACAGTCGACACAGTGATGCGCTTCGGGCTCCACGCGAGGCCCCAGGGGGCAGTGAGAATCTCTATCACCTTCTGCACCTCAGGCCAGTTGTCGAGCGGTTCGCCCATGCCCATGAAGACAATGTTGGTGAGCTCACCCTTTGCAGCCTCCCCGGCATTGTTGCCACGAATAGGCATCGAGAGTATCTGGTTCATGATCTGGGCAGCCGTGAGGTTGGCCTTGAAGCCGAGTTTGCCTGTGGCGCAGAAATAGCAGTTCATCTTGCAGCCGGCCTGCGAGCTGACGCAGAGAGTAGCCCGGTCCTTGTCGGGAATCATCACCGATTCGATACGGTTGCCACCGCCGGCATCGAACAGATATTTCACAGTGCCGTCTTGCGACTTCGACGACTTCACCGGGCGTGTGCGCCCGATCTCATAGTTTTCCGAAAGCCATGCCTGGTTTTTCTTCGATATGTTGATCATCTCCGCAATGGAGGTCACTCTTTTCTGATATATCCAGTCGGCGATCTGCTTCGCCACGAATCGGGGCATTCCGCCTGCCTTGACCACTCCCTCGAGTTCGTGGAGAGTCATCCCTATTAATGTTTCCATATCCTTGTTGTTGAAAAACCCCCGTCCGGGAGCCGTATCGGCGCCGGACGAGGGTTCCTTATATTATACGTTGAAATGTATCAGTCGTTCTGCTCAAACTTGAAGCTGCTGTTGACGAGTTTGTCGCCACCGCGGAGCATCTCGTCGAAGTTGGGGCTGATGAGCTGGAAATACTGCTGCTGATAGTTAGCCTCATTGTAGGGCATGTCGGCTTTGCCGTTGGCATTGACCACGAAAGCGTAGACACCGTCTTCACCGGGCACCACCACCAGTTTCTTGTCAGCCTTGGAGCCTGCGATCTGGCCGAGGACCTTGGGGTCGTTGACACCCATGCCGCGAGCCATGCGGAACTCTGTGAGCGAACGGGGCTCAACACCCATAGCCTTCGAAACAGACGCGAGGTCCTTTCCGGCCTTGGTGTATTCGGCAGCGAGTTCCTTGCCTGCTTTCTGCTTGCGCACCTTTGAGGTGAGATAAGTCTTCACGTCGGCGTTGGTCACGGGCACGTAATCGTCATATTCAGCATCGACAGCCACGGCGTAGAGCATGGGGTTGGCAGCGTCTTTCGACTCATAGATGTGGCTTACCGCACCGGGCTTGCCGTTGATCATGACCCAACCCACAACCTGACGCGAATCGGGGAAGTACTGGTTGTAGCCGGCCATACGGGGCACAGCGGGAGTGGACTGAGTGAACTGGAACTTCTGGACATTGTAGCCGGAAGCGCCTGCGTTCTTGCTGAAGAGTTCGGCAGTGTTGTTCTTGGCAAGATATTTCTCAAGTTTTGTCATCTCGTCGCTGACAGTCTTGGAAGAGGGGTTGAGCTGATAGGAGTATTCCTCAAATTCCACAACCTCGACGGGAGCATTCTGCTTCACGATCTTGGCGAGGACGGCAGCCTGCGGAGTAGCCATCACGGTTACGTATTTACCTCCAGCGTTGCGGAGCGAGTCGAGCTGCGACGAAGAGAGGGCGTTGGTGGCGCCACCTGCAGCGAAGAGGGGAATCCACTGTTCTTTCTGAGCGAACACGCTGTCGGCGGAGAATTCTTTCGACAGGCTGTCGACGGGAAGACCTGCATTGAGGCGGGCAGCCACTTTTGCGGGGAGTTTGTCGCCGGCCACGTTGATGATGTTGAGCTGGATGGAGTCAACTTCATAAGAGCGCTTGCCCATCTTCACGATGTCGAAGCCGCGGAGGTTTTCAGTCACCAGCTTGACAGCGCCGGCACCGGCCTCAGCCACGAAGTTCTTCACCGCACCGGCAGTGACGTCTTTCATCCTGACATTGGAGCGGGTCATGACCACGCCTTCTTTCTTTATATCTTTCGGGAGGTCGCCGCCGGTGGAGTCGTTGAGGGCAGCGAGGACGTCTTGCGCCAGCTTCTTGGCAGCTGCGCGGTCGGCATCGGAAGCCGCGATGGGAATCGCGATGAAAGAAACTTCCTTGGTGGGCTCATAAACTTCGTAGAGCGATTTCTCGCTGTTGTATGCTTCGTTGATCTCAGCGTCGCTCACGGGATATTTCTTTTCGTCGAGATTACCGTAGGGACGGTAGACGAGAGATATGTCGTTGGTGGCAACATAGTCGTTGTAGAGCGCTTTCTTGTCGAGCTCGTTGGCCTTTACGGTGCCTGCGAGGAGCTGCTGATATTTCTGGCGCTTGATGAGCTGCTTGGTCTCTTCCTCCATGGCTACCCATGCGTTCTGGAAAGGCTTGGCCTGCTCTTCCGACATGCCGTTTCTCTTGGGATTGAAAATCATCTCGTAGGCCTGGGCGGGAGTCTGCACGCTGAAGCCTGCGCTGTTCAGTCCGCTGATGATGGCGGTCATCGCCTCACGGTTGATCGGGTTTTCGAGCACGAAGAAACGGAGCTGTTCGGGGCTTGATTCGATGCCGAGAGCATTCACGGCGTTGTCGAGAAGTTTTTCGCCCACAAGCTGCTCCACAGCCATCTGGCCGAGCACCTGGGAGTCGAAGTTAGCATATTGGCGCGGATTGGCCTGACGCATCTGCTCAAGCTGCTGGTTGAGTTCCTCACGCTTGCGCTGATATTCGGTGTATTCTATTTTCTTGCCGCCGATCTTAGCGACAGTGTTGTGGTCGCCGAAAAGATTGCGGCTGTTGGTCAGCGCGTCGCCGACGATGAAAGCGAGAAGCGCCACGCCGATTATGACGATCAGCAGAACTGATTTGCTTCTGATTTTCTCTAAAGTTGCCATTCTTAAATTATACGGTAAGTAGTTGATTATTATACATAACTCTACCCCGACCCATCGGGAGCCGGGCTAAAGCCCCCGAGCGGTGGAGGCTTTTATCGTGCAAAGTTATGAAAAAAAACTCTTAATTGCAAATGTTTTCGCGCTTTTTGCGGGCAAGAGTGCGCCTGAACGCCACGTAGAGAATCACCGAGGCTGAGAAGAGCGCGAAGGAGAAACTGTAGTAGACACCCACATTGCCGAGGCCGAGCCCCATGGCAAGAGTGAACAGCGCCGGCACCCCAATCAGCAGGTAGGCTATTGTGACCCAAATAAATGGGCGCGCCTCACCCATACCCCTCACACCGTTGGCAAAGGTGAGCTGTGTGGCATCGCCATACTGATAGAGCACGAGCGGCAGCAGAAGCATTTGCGCAGAGGCAATCACATCGAGGTCGGGAGTGAAGAAGCGCACCAGATGCGGACCGAGGAAATAGAAAACGCACGAAGCAATGGTGGCGAGCAGCAAGATGATATGCACACCGGCCTTTGTGGTGCGTTCCACACCGGTGAAATCGCGGGTACCAGTGCAGTTTGCCACCCTAATTGACACTGCGACGCCAAAACTGACAAATATCATGTAGCCAAGCTGCGATATGGTGTTGATGACCTGATAGGCAGCCAACTGAATCTTGCCAAACCATCCCGACACGACAGCCCCGAGCGTCCACAAAGCCGTCTCGCAACCGGCCTGCACCATCATCGGCCATGACACCGACCAGATTTCGCGGCGGATATGCCCCACGCGGCTTGATCCGAGCGCACTCCTGACGTAAGGGCGGTAGCGACGGTTGAAGCGGAAGACGAGCATGATGCCCGCCACCGACATCCAGCGCGCCGTAAGAGTGGAAAGGCCCGCGCCGTTGAGCCCCATCTCCGGGCAGCCCCAATGTCCGAATATCAGCGCGTAGTTGCCGGCAATGTTCAAGACATTGCAACTCAATATTATCCACATCGGCGAGGCTGTGTCGGTCATGGCATTGGCGGTCTGCTGCGAGCAGTTGAATATCGCCATGGGCACGAGCGAAAACAATATTATCAGATAATATTCCCTTATCAGCGGCAGGAGTTCTTCGGGCTGCCCGAACCGGTCGAGGAAGAAATAGAGGGAGGCCATCACAGCCGTGAGCGCCAGGGAAAGCATCCCGTTGGTCTGTAGACCAGCGCGCAGGGCCTTCCCCACCCCTGCCTCGTCTTTGCGACCAAAGAGCGCACCGACAATGGGCGTGATACCGGAAGCGAATCCTATCTGCATCACTGTAGAAATGAGAAAAATGGAATTCACAAACGCAGCAGCCGCCAGTTGGTCGACACCGTATGCACCCACCATCGCCGTGTCGGCAAACGACACAAGTATCACCCCCATCTGGGTAGCCATCACGGGAAGCCCCAGACCGACAAGCGTCTTATATTCCTGCTTGTATCTCATGACTCTTCACTTAATTTTCAGATGCTTTCGAAGTCGATGTTCATTCAAGCCACTTCCCTTCTTTCCGAATGCGTTCGAGCAGCGTCCGGCATCCGTCTTCTATCAGGTCGAGAGCCTTCTCAAAACCCTCGGCTCCTTCATAATAGGGGTCGGGCACGCAGTCCATCCAGGGATGGAGGGTGAAGAAATCGGCCATCCGCACAATCTTCTTCTCATCGTCGGGCGTAGGAGCAAGACGGCGCAGGCCGTCGAAGTTGGAATCGTCCATCGCCACAATGATGTCGAAATCGTCGAAGTCCGACTCGCTCACCTTGCGAGAGCGGTGAGTGAGTTCGAGGCCCCGCCTGCGGGCATGGATTCGCATTCTGTTGTCGGGCATTTCTCCGGCATGGCCGCCATAGAGGCCCGCGGAGTCGAGTTCGAAATCCTCTGTCAGTCCACACTCGTCGATGAGCCGCTGCATCACTCCCTGCGCGGCCGGACTGCGGCATATATTACCCAGACATACAAACAAAATCCTTACCTTATCGGTCGTTTCCAGCGGTGCCATAATGAATTTGATTAAACTATTAAAACAGATTCTGATGATTTCCAAGTGCAAAATTACTAAAATTAATTCAAATAGCAATCCGGCGCGTTGAAAATACCTTGACTGAGATGAATTCGGGCTACGCCCTCACACGCTTTCAAAGCATCCCCACGGAGGGACAACGGACCGGGGCGGCACGTGGCGAAGCGGGAGGCCTTTACGGAGACCGGGGTGAGGACAGGATGGCGGAAATATTTGGTGGAGTTGGGGAAAAATGTTAATTTTGCAATATGGATTCGGCTAAACAGCATCTTGCAATGGAGCAACGGCTCACACAGCGCCTCACGCAGCAGCAGTTGCGCCTCGTGAGGATGCTCGACATGTCAGCTCCGGAGCTTGACGACGCCGTGCAGCGCGAGATGGAAGCCAACCCGGCGCTCGAAGCTGAAGACGCGCCGGGACACGATGCGGCCGACTCTTCCGACTACTCGACGTCTGAACCGCGATGGGGCAGTTACCGCACCGCCTCCACCACCGACGACTACAGCGAGATGCCGATGGCCGACGCGTCGCCATCGCTCTACGACTCGCTGCTGACCCAACTCGGACAACTGTCGCTTGAACCGGATGTGGCCCTTGCCGCCCGATTCATCATCGGCTGCCTCGACCCGAACGGCCGCCTGCAGCGCGACCCGGCTTTCCTGGTGAACGACATGGCCTTTTCAGAAGGAATAGACCTGCCGCAGGAAGTGATGGACAAGGCATTCGCGGCGGTGCGTACCCTCGAGCCGCACGGCGTAGGGGCCATATCACTGGCCGACTGCCTGATGCTACAGCTAAAATATCTCCCAAAAAGCCAGCAGCGCGACGACGCATTCCGCATACTGAACGAGCAATATGAAGCATTCTCGATGCTCCATACCCATCTGCTTGTGTCGCGCCTGAAGATTTCGAAAGAACGGGTGGCGGACGCCATCGACCTGATAAAGACATTAAATCCGAAACCGGGAGCCGCCGTGGAGTCATCAGCCGCAGGCACCAACACCATCATTCCCGACGTAATCATCGACACCTCGGGCAAGCAACCGACAATCACACTCAACAACCGCATCCCTGAGCTGCGCATCAGCGAAACTTTCGCCACCGCCCAGCGGCGCCTCGGCCGGAAGGACGACAAGGCCAAAGAGAATCCGGACAGGGAGTTTATAGTGAACCGATATAATGACGCCCGGGATTTCATCAAGGCTCTACAGCTGCGGCAGGAAGCGATGATGGCCGTGGTGACCGCCATTGTCAAGATACAACAGGAGTATTTCCAGACGGAAGACATCTACCGCCTGCGACCAATGATGATAAAAGACATCGAGGCCATCACGGGGCAGAACGCATCCGTGATTTCACGTTGCACCGCCAACAAATATGTGTCGCTCCCCTGGGGCATTCTTCCGCTGCGCTTTTTCTTCAGCGACACCGTAGGCGACAATTCAGCCGAGGATGATGCCGACGCCCTGACCAACCGCAAGATAGAGGCCGAGATCAGGAGAGTGGTTGACGGCGAAGACAAGCGGCGCCCGCTGAGCGATGAGAAAATCACGCAGATACTTGTGGGGGAAGGGCTCAACATAAGCCGCCGCACGGTAGCAAAATACCGCGACCGCCTCCGCATCCCGCCCGCCCGCCTGCGCAAGTCGATATAAAAAAAGCCACGTTAGAGTTTATAACCACCATAACAAAGAATCAGTTAGATTATGTAACCCGTGTCATCGGAGCGCTGGCTCTAATGACCGGCAAGCCCTGCTCATATATATACCATAAACTCCAATCGGCGGGAATAATAAAGGATTATCTGACCTCTGCCTACGATGTGCTCCACACCTTCAGTCTTGAATATGTGGCGGAAGACATCATCAACCTTATGAAAAAGAAAGGACACGCTTTATGTTAGTCTATCACACATCCGACCAGCATCTTTCGTATGAAATGCCCAACAACCAGATATGCTTCATCACGCAGAGAGCCATCGACAGATGTCTCCGATTCATTGTCGCCGAAGAAATCATCCGTATGCACAAATCCATGTCGGCCACAGACTGATGGAATCGGCAGACTGCAGTCCGGGTCAAATCACACACATCGGCACATCGAAAAGTGTTAAGGGATGTAAAAAGATTGTTTTAAATTGGATATTTCGGTAATTTTTGTTTATTTTGCATTTTCTAATATACCGGCTGCTCCGCATGCCGGGTATCAGGCTATATAGAATACAAGACTATGGGCAAGATAATAGCAATAGCAAACCAAAAAGGAGGCGTCGGAAAGACCACCACCGCGTTCAACCTCGGTGCTTGCCTCGCTACCGAAGGTAAGAAAGTACTCCTTGTCGATGCCGACCCGCAGGCCAACGCGACCTCCGGTCTCGGCCTCGACGGCAATCAGGCGCCCGCCTCAATATATGAATGCCTCGTCGACGACTACCCTGTCGCTGACTGCATCGTCAAATCAGATATCGACGGCCTTGAAGTGATATGCTCCAGAATCGACCTCGTCGGGGCTGAAGTGGAGCTCATGAACCGCCGTGAAAGAGAAAAAGCGATGCAACGCGTCCTCACTCCCCTCAAATCTTCCTACGACTACATACTGATCGACTGCTCCCCCTCGCTCGGAATAATAACGGTCAACGCCCTGACGGCCGCCGACTCAGTAATCATTCCCGTGCAGTCGGAATATTTCGCCCTCGAAGGCATCTCGCAACTCCTGAACACCATCAGGATCATCAAGAGCCGGCTCAAACCGACTCTTGAGATAGAAGGCTTCCTCCTCACCATGTATGATGCCCGCCTTCGACTCGCCAACCAGATATTTGAAGAGTTGAAAGGACACTTCGGCGACATGGTGTTCAGCACCGTGATTCCCCGCAACATCAAGTTGTCGGAATCGCCGAGCCATGGCCTGCCCGTGATACTCTACGACCCGGACTCGCGCGGCGCGATAGCCTATTGCCAGCTTGCCAAAGAGCTTATGGCACGCAACCGCAGGAAAGCCTGACCTCTCCCCCGCCCCAACAACTTACCGGCAACCGGACCCGGCCGCCGGTAATGATCACCCAACCTACAACACACAGATTTGATAATGAAGCGCAATGCACTCGGACGAGGCCTCGACTCGCTGATCGGCATCTCGGAAGTGAGAACCGACGGCAGCAGCGCCATTTCCGAAATCGACATATACTCCATCGAGCCCAACCCCGACCAGCCCCGACGCAGCTTCTCGGAAGAGGCTCTCGATGAACTCGCCTCCTCCATCCGCGAGCTCGGCATCATACAGCCCCTCTCGCTCCGCGCCGCCGGCGACGGCCGCTACCAGATAATAGCCGGCGAACGCCGTTGGCGCGCCGCCAAAATAGCCGGACTCACATCGGTGCCGGCTTACGTGCGCACAGCGTCCGACTCGGAAGTGACCGAAATGGCGCTCATCGAGAATATTCAGCGCGAAGACCTCAACGCCATAGAAGTGGCCCTTGCCTTCCGCAAACTGCTCGATACCTACGACCTCACCCAGGAGCGCCTGAGCGAAAGGGTGGGCAAATCACGCACCGTGATAACAAACCACCTGCGACTGCTGAAGCTCCCGGCTGAAATACAGCTCGCACTGCGCGACAGGAAGCTCGACATGGGCCACGCCCGTGCCCTGCTCGCCATCGACGACGCGAAACTCCAGCTCAAAATCTTCAAACAGATATTGAAAGACGGGCTCAGCGTACGCACCGTGGAGCAACTGGCAAGAAACGCCGCCGAGGCAGACCCCACGCAGCCCAGACAGCAGACGGCCACCAACACGCGACCGAACAACGACTACGATTTCTTCGTGCGCGACCTCCAGCACTATTTCCCCACGCCGGTGAAATTCGCACGCAACGAGAAGGGAAAAGGGAGCATCACACTGAAGTTTGACAACGACGAGCAACTGATGCAGCTCGTAGACGCTTTTGAAAAAATCAAGCAACAGCAATGACTCGAATGGTGTGCAGAATGCGGCTACTGACTTTTCTGACGGTGCTTGTCGGTTGGCAAGCACTCTCGCTTCATGCCCAGAATACCGACCCCGACGAGCTGCCGCTGCCCAACGACTCCGTGCTCGACGTAGAGATACTTGCCAAAACGCCCATCGAGGCGGAAATATCTGCCGACGACCCGCATACGGTAGTGGTAGACGATGATTACGAATACGGCCTCAACGGCAAGAAAATATTCAATCCCGACCCCACGCGGGCGGTGTGGCTCTCGGCCCTCTGCCCCGGCCTGGGACAGATCTACAACCGCCGCTACTGGAAACTCCCCATCATAGTGGCCGGCTTCATGGGACTTGGCTACGGCACGAGCTGGAACAACACCCAGTTCAAGGATTACTCCAACGGCTACATGGACCTCATGAGCGGCGACCCCGACAGGAAGTCGTATATGAACTTTTTCCCGCCAAACACCGACGAAAGCTCCCTCAACAAGGAATGGCTGCAGTCGGTGCTGAAAAACCGGAAGAACTACTACCGGCGCAACCGCGACCTCTGCATCATCTGCATGGTAGCCGTCTATCTGGTGGCCATCGTCGATGCTTACGTCGATGCGCAGCTGGCACACTTCGACATCAGCCCCGACCTCTCTATGGACATCAGCCCGGGAGTATACACCGAACCCTTCAGCCGGAAATATTCGCTCGGTCTCAACTGGGCTTTCACTTTCTGACATGATTTCACCCAAACAACGATTTTAACAAGATAACGACATATATGATGCGCAAGATAATACTTTCACTGGCCATAATGGCAACGGCCGCCACGGCTGCCGACGCCGCCAATCCCAACGTCAACGACCTGAAGCATTCCATCACCGACGACGCCATAGTCTTTCCCGAATCGTTTGAGCAAGACACACAGCGGCTTCTCGAAGGATGGTATATGCGCAACTATACCGCGACCGACGACAGCTACACCAGCAAACAGGACGTGGCCACCACCGACGAAGAGATAAAACGCCGGCTGGCGCAGATGCCCACAGTGGTGGAGATGCCATTCAACTCGATAGTGCGCCAATATATCGACCGCTACACTAAGAACAGCCGTCCGCAGGTGGCCGCCATCCTCGGGCTGAGCCTATACTACATGCCCATCTTCGAGCAGGCTCTCGAAGAGAAAGGACTGCCGCAGGAGCTCAAGTATCTGCCCGTGATAGAATCAGGCCTCGACCCGAACGCAGTGAGCAAACATGGAGCCACCGGCCTCTGGCAGATGATGCTCGCCACCGGCAAAGGGTGCGGCCTTGACTGCAACAGCCTTGTCGACGAACGCCGCGACCCCTACGCCTCATCGAAAGCGGCCGCCGAACTGCTGAAACAGCTCTACGACACCTACGGCGACTGGAGCCTCGCGATAGCAGCCTACAACTCGGGGCCGGGCGCAGTGAACAAAGCGATACGCAGAGCAGGCCTTGAAAACGGCAAAGCCGACTTCTGGAACATCTACAACTACCTCTCCGACGAAACCCGCGGCTACGTGCCGATGTTCATCGCCGCCACCTACGTGATGACTTATTATCCGAAGCACAACATCAGCCCTGTGCTCCCGACCAAGCCCCTGGTGACCGACACCGTAGGCTGCACCGACAGGGTTCACTTCGACCAGATCTCGGCAGTGCTCGGCATACCCATCGACGAACTGAGAATCCTCAACCCCCAATATCGCGAAGACATCGTGCCCGGCACTCCGGAGCGTCCCTACATGATCACGCTCCCCTCCAAGCAGGTGCACGCCTACATCATGAGCCACGACCAGATACTGGCATACGAGGCTCAGAAATATGCCCACCGCGAAACTGTGGAACCTGGTGAGAGCAGCACGCCTGCCGGCCCCGCCATAGTGAGCGGCACGGCCGACACCGCCGACCAGGACCTTGCGGCACTCGCTCAGACCTCCACTCCCGCTTCGGGCAACACGACTTCCGTCACCCACAAAGTTGCAAAAGGCGAGACATTGGCTTCAATAGCCGAGAAATATGGAGTGCAGGCCACTGAGATCAGGAGCGCCAACAATCTGCGCCGCAATGCGGTGAGAGTGGGCCAGATGCTGACCATCAACGGCGTATCGCCCGAAAAGGCAGCCATAGCCGCCCAAAGCGTAGCCGCCGATTTCGACACCTCCGGCCAGGAAACCGCAGCTGCCAAACCGGCCGCCCAACAGAAGAAAAACAGCAAGGCGACAAGCAGCAAGAAAGCCAAAAAGAAAAACAGCGCCAAGAAGGCTACCACCCACACCATCAAAAGCGGCGAGAACCTCGGCAAGATAGCCAGGAAATATGGCGTGAGCGTCAATGCCATCAAGAAGGCCAACGGCATGAAGAACGACAACATCCGCGCCGGCTCCACGCTGAAGATTCCGGCTAAGAAATAATCACTTCAAGCAAGCACACATTCTCCTGAAATGAAGGATTTCATAAGGTTTCTCAAACGTTTTGCCCGCCCCTACGCCGGAACTCTGGCGCTGAGCATTTTCTTCAATCTGCTCAACGGCCTGATGACCGTATTCTCGTTTGCGTTCATCATCCCCATCCTGCAGGTGATATTCGGGCTGGAAAGAGGGGAATATTCCTTCCGGCCCTGGACGTCGGGCGACCCGGTGGACACAATTACCAACAACTTCTATTACTACACCGGGCACATCATCGACACCCAGGGAGCATCGAAAGCCCTGGCATGGCTCGGCTTCATATTCATCGTGATGACCCTGCTGAAGGTGATGACCGGCTACTTCAGCGAATATTTCACCATCCCGATGCGCAACGGCGTGGTGCGCGACATACGCAACGCCATGTACAGCAAGATACTGTCGCTTCCGATCGGCTACTTCAGCGGCGAACGGAAAGGCGACATAATGGCGCGCATGAGCGGCGACGTGACGGAAGTGGAGGCATCGGTGATGTCTTCGCTCCATGCCCTCTTCCGCTATCCGATACTGATCGTAATCTATCTGGCGACGATGATCGCCGTAAGCTGGCGGCTCACCATCTTCGTCTTCGTGCTTCTGCCCGTGATGGGATGGGTAATGGGAAAAGTAGGCAAGAAACTTAAGGCCCAGAGTCTGCGCACGATGCAGATAGGAGGCCAGATACTCGCCACCATCGAGGAAAGCCTCGGCGGCCTCCGCATCATAAAGGCATTCAATGCCGAGCGACAGATGGACACCCGGTTCCGCACGGAGACCCTGAGCTACGTGAAATCGGCCAACGCCATGCTCCGGCGTCAGGCCCTCGCCCACCCGATGAGCGAATTTCTGGGCACCATCGCCGTGATAGTGGTACTCTGGTTCGGAGGCACGCTCATCCTGTCGGGTTCCTCGGCCATCGATGCCGCGTCGTTCATATTCTACATGACGATCTTCTACAGCATCATCAACCCCGCGAAAGACCTGTCGAAGACGGGCTACACCGTATCGAAAGGTATGGCCGCCCTCGCACGCATCGACAAGATTCTCGATGCTGAGAATCCCATAAAGAATCCGGAAAAGCCTAAGGAACTGCCCTCAGGCCAGGAGTCGCCCGCCATCGAATTCCGCGATGTAACGTTCAGCTACGACGGCGACCAGCGCGTGGTGCTCGACCACATCAACCTTGCCGTGCCAAGCGGAAAGACAGTGGCTATCGTAGGGCAGTCGGGAAGCGGCAAATCGACCCTGGTCGACCTCATCCCGCGCTTCTATGATGTCACCGGCGGACAGGTGCTCGTCAAAGGACGCGATGTTCGCGAGGTCAAGGTATGCGATCTGCGCGGCCTCATGGGCAACGTAAACCAGGAAGCGATACTCTTCAACGACACCTTCCGCAACAACATCGCCTTCGGATGCGACAACGCAACGCAAGCCGACATAGAGAGAGCCGCGAAAATCGCCAACGCGCACGACTTCATCATGTCGACACCCGACGGCTACGACACGATGCTCGGCGACCGGGGCTGCCGTCTCTCGGGCGGGGAGCGCCAGCGCATCAGCATCGCACGCTCCATACTGAAGAATCCGGATATCCTGATACTCGACGAGGCCACCTCGGCCCTCGACAATGAAAGCGAAAGGCTCGTGCAGGAAGCCCTCGACAGGCTGATGCGCGACCGCACCACCATAGTGATCGCCCACCGGCTCTCGACAATTGTCAACGCCGACTTCATCTGCGTGATGAGAGAGGGAAAGATAGTGGAAAAGGGAAGCCACGCCGAACTGATGGCACTCGGCGGAGACTATGCCCGCCTAAGGGCCCTCTCCTCCTGATGAGAGGTCCGGAAACAGACGGAACATTAACAAGAAAACAAGTTTCAAGAACTTCAATATAAAACGATAAGAGATGGTCAATATAGCAGTCTTCGCTTCGGGAAACGGCTCGAATGCAATCAACTTAGTGGATAGATTCAATTCCGGCGACCACATCCGCGTGGCACTTTGCCTCACCGACAGGGAAAATGCTGCGGTGATGGAGAAAATGGCGGAGAAGGGAGTGCCGGTGGAGTTCTACCCCCGCAGCATCTGGAAGGAAGAACCGCAGACCATCCTCGACACCCTGAAGCTCCACAACATCAAGGTGGTGGTGCTCGCCGGTTTCCTCTGCTATGTGCATCCCGAAATAGTGAGAGCCTACGAAGGGCGTATGCTCAACGTCCATCCGTCGCTCCTGCCGGCCTACGGCGGGAAGGGAATGCACGGCTCGAAGATTCATGAGGCAGTGATCGCTGCCGGCGAACTGAAGAGCGGAGCCACGGTGCATCTGGTGACCGAAGACATCGACGGAGGCCCGGTAGTGGTTCAGGAAGAAGTGTCCGTACTGCCCGACGACACCCCTGAGACCTTGGAAGCGAAAGTGCATCAGGTGGAATACAGGATTCTGCCTGAGGCCACCGAGAAGATTGTAGCCGGTCTGGAGCCGCCGGCCATCCCCAAGAGCGTGGACGACGCCTGGGCTGAAGCGTTAGGTGTGCCCAACAACGTTCCTCCCGTCCCGACGGGCAACAGCGCGGAACAGGAATCCGGCACACCTCAGCCGACACCCAACGCGGGATACCAGCCGCACAACACAGGATATCAGCCGAACCATGGCGGATATCATGGCCAGAATGGCCAGAACCGTGCGGCCGATACCCTGACGGCACCATCGGAGCCGATGCCTCCGACATATCTTGTCTGGTCGGTGGTATGCACCATTCTCTGCTGTTTCGTTCCCGGCATCGTTGCCATCATCCAATCGGCCAAAGTGAGCGGGAAATACTATGCCGGCGACATAGAGGGCGCAAAACGGGCATCGCGCAACGCTGAAATATGGATCATCATCTCATTCGTGCTCGGCGTCATCTCCAACACCCTCTACGTGCCCCTGACTCTCGCCGGATTGTTCTGATAAAACGCGACACACAAACATATCCATGCCAACAGACTACAAGGAAGGCCTCCCATCACTGGGAAGCCTTCCAACTAAGCCGATCGCCTGATAACAAGGTCTTGATCGGCTTTCCAACATGTAGAACCTAAAATTTGCAATATTTCACTTTTGCTTATCGTCATTTGAGGGGGACGACACGGATCGCGACGCCACCACCCGGGGCCAGAGGCTGCTTGAGACGCGTCTTGTCGGTAACTTTCACCGTGCGGATGCGGTAGGCCTGCGGATTAGTGCGGTAGTCGGCATCGGGAGCATCCTCATATATCGTGGCCTCATATTTCGCACCCTTCGGAAGGAATGAGAAATCGATCAAAGCCGTGCGCCGCTGATCGTCGGTGATCGCGCCCACATACCAGTCATCGCTGTTCTTGTCTTTGCGGGCCACCGTGATGTAGCGGTTCGGCTCCGCCTCAAGATAGCGGGAATCGCTCCAATCGACGGGCACATCCTCGATGAACCTGAAGGCATCGGCAAACCTTTCATAATTCTCCGGCAGATCACAAGCCATCTGCATTGGCGACGGCATCGTGAGGTAAAGGGCAAGCTGACGCGCCAGAGTAGTTCCGGCCTTCGAGGTCTTGCCCTCGCCATAGTAGCTGAGGTCGCCCTGGAAAAGACCGGGAGTGTAGTCCATCGGTCCGCCCTTGAGCCTTGTGAAGGGGAGCATGCAGGTGTGGCTCGGCGGATTGCCGCCAAACGATTCGAACTCACCTCCACGCGCCGACTCCTGTGCCAGCCAGTTGGGCCATGTACGGGCCAAACCAGTGGGACGCGGCGCCTCATGGCTGTCGACCATGATGTGATAGTCGGCGGCACGTTTCGCAACATCGAGAACATGGTCTACCATCCACTGGCTCGTATGGTGCTCCGAGCGGGGAATGACAGCGCCGACATATCCGGTCTTCACGGCATCATAATTATTATCCTTCATGAATTGGAATGCGCGGTCGAGCTGAAGGGCATAGTCGGCAGCGTTGGCGGCAGTCTCGTGGTGCATCACGAGTTTGACACCCTTCGCCTTGGCATATTCGCGGAGTTGCTCCACATCAAAGTCGGGATAAGCCTTGTCGAAGAGGAACTGACGGTTCTTGCGGTAGGAAGCCCAGTCTTCCCAGCCTTCATTCCAACCCTCCACAAGCACGGCATCAATACCATGGGCGGATGCGAAGTCAATGTATTTCTTCACATTCTCAGTATTGGCGGGATGGCGTCCGTTGCTCCTGAGGCTGCTGTAGTCGGTGACACCAGGCTTCGCGAGATAATCGTCGCTGTAGGCCCAGGTCTTGACATTGCCGGTGAACATCTCCCACCAAACGCCCATGAACTTCATCGGCTTAATCCAGGAAGTATCTTCAATCTTGCAAGGCTCGTTGAGATTATAGATCAACTGCGAGGCAAGGATGTCGCGGGCATCATCGCTGACGATGAGCGTGCGCCACGGCGTAGAGAACGGGAGCTGCAGATATCCGCTCACCCCGAGCCTGTCGGGGACAAGGCTCGCCTTCATGTCGAAGCCTTCGGTGTCGACATCGAGCAGCATGGCGGGATAACCTACGAGGGCCGCCTCGTGGATGTTGACATAAACCGGGTGCTCGCCTTTGGTCTTGATGAGCATCGGGGTCTGAATCACGGTGCCACCGGTGCGCTGCGCCTCCGAATGTTTCCTGTAGTTGCCGAGAGCCTCGGGAAGATTGGAGAAGGTGGTTTCCGACCATAGATATTCATCGGTGTCATAATCGCCGGGTATGCAGAACAACGTATGGTCGTCGGCAAAATTGAATTCGGTGGCCTCTCCGCGCAAAGTCAGATAATTGTTTTTGCTTTGCGCCGGGAGTTCATAGCGGAATCCGAGACCATCGTCGAAGACACGGAATCTCAGCGTGAGAGCCCGTTCGGGATTGTCGGCCACAAGATTCACCGCCATTTCGCGGAAATGGTCGCGCACTTCGGAATATTCGCCCCAGACGGGTTGCCATGTGCGGTCGACAGTGAGGGTATCGACCGAAGCGATTCTGAAACCGTCGTTGAAACTTGTCTCGTCGGCGGTCAGTCCAAGGCGGCTGTTCTCCACAAGGGGGGCACCCTTGTAGGCGACGCTATAGAAAGGCGCGCCCTGCGGGTCAAGATCGACAGTGAGCCTCAGCATCCCGTCGGGCGACGCTATTTCGGCGGCAGACGCGGATAAGCCTGCGGCCAACATTATTATAGAAAACAGATTTTTCATAAAGTTCATCAGTTAGCAAAGATGAGATAGCCGAAAGCGGGCAGCTCGGCCGACACGGGAACGACAGTCGCCTCATCAGTGAGCATATTGGTCATGGATGTTCCGGTAAAGGCAATCGGGAGCTTCACCGAAGCCGGCTGATTTGCCGGATTCGCCACCACGAGCAATTTCCGGCTGCCGTTGGCAAATCCCAGTATCACCGCATCCTTTGAGGTATAGGTGGTGAGGGAGCCGCCACGCGCCGCGGCGGTCTTCACGAAAGCGGCGTTGATGTCGGCATATACCTTTGTCAGTTTGTCGGAAAAAGAGAGTTTCCTATGGGCGTTGCCGAAAAACGAGAGCCGTCCCGACAGGCCTTCCACATCCATCGAAGAATAGATGAGGGGAGTCTCTCCGGAGAAAGCCGCCAGCAGATATGCGAGCACAGTTCCGTCCGTGCCGCCATACATGGTGGCCACATCGTTTTCAGCCGCCACATCGTGGTTGAAAGCGTAGCGGAGCATCGACTTTCCCGACGGCACGAGGGCATTGCGCGAAACGATATAGTCGTAAAACCTTGCAGTGTTGCCCGATTTATAAAGGGAGGTCACGGCATCGGGGAAACCCCAGTCGTAGACCATATCGAAGCCATCGGAATAAAAGGAGGTGTCGTTGGTCTCGGCAAGCATGAAAATGTCGGGGCGGAGAAGAGTCAGGGCCTCAATATCCTCCTTCCAGAAATCGTGGGGCACGCCATCGGAGTAGTCGCAGCGGAACCCGTCGACGTCGGCCTCCCTCACCCAATAACCCATCGCATCGATCATGGCCTCGCGGGTGGATGGAGAGTTGTAGTCGAGCTGCGCCACATCACCCCATGCCGGAGTGGCTGCGATGTTGCCGTCGGTATCCTTGCGGTAGCGCTCTGGATTGGTAAGGGTCCAGGGATTGTCGAACGCGGTGTGGTTGGCCACCCAGTCGAGAATCACCTTCATGCCCGCGCCATGAGCGGCCTTCACAAGCTGGCGGAAGTCGTCGATGGAGCCGAGCGCCGGGTCGATCTTCTTATAGTCTTTCACACAATAAGGAGAACCGATGGATTTCAACTCCCCTATCTCGTAGGGAGGCATCACCCAAAGGATGTTGACGTTCATGCTTTTTATGCGGGGAATGTCGGCAGTCAGCGCCTTGAGGCATTCTTTGTCGCCATAAAACCTGGGATTCACCTCATAGAGCACGTCGGCCGGAGTATCCTGACCCGTAGCGGGGACCTCGGGATCGGGGGGCGTCTGCGGCGCATCGTCGGAACTGCACGCAGCGGCCATAAAGGTCGCTGCGCCCAGTATCAGAGCATTTATCCTATTGAGATGCATATCCTCATTTTTGTTCCAGCATGGTGGCGCCGGCAGCTTCTGCGATGAAGAAGTAGTCGCGGTCGAGAGTGATGTTGGTCACATCATACTGAGTGCCGGCATTATCGTTGAAGATAAGGTTTTCCGACTCACCGGCTCCCACTACAGGGAATACGAGATATTCCACTCCGTCGATAGTCTCGGTGGAAGAAGCGGCAGCCCCGGGCCAACCGCCGAAGCATTCGGTGTCGCCCCACGCATAGATGTAGAAGTCGCTCCATCCGGTGAGGTTCTGCACATACACCTTGTATTCCTTCGATTCGGCAGGAGGAGTGACAGGCTCGTCACCACCGCCCACGTCGCCGGAGGGCTGGAATGTGGCGGGATCCACCTCAGTGGCCTTCTTGCCGTCGAAACTGAGATATACATCCCTGTCGAGGTTGAACACCACTACGTCGTCTACCTGCTTGCCATTGCCGTTGTTGAGGATGAGATGCTCCTCCAGACCCTGGTCGCAGTTGGCGGCGCCGAGATCGAAATATTTATATTCCACTCCGTTCACCTTCTGAGTGCCGGTGACCGCCATGCCGGGCCATGCGCCGTTGACGTCGTTGACAGTACCCCACATGTAGAGGTAGAGGTCGTCCCAGCCGGAAGTGTCGTATACATACACAGCGTAGCCGTCGTGCTGCACCACGTTGCTCGGGTCGAACTCAAAGACACCATCGGGCGTGATTTCAAGATAATAGTCCTGATTGAGAGTTACATTATAGTCGGCAAGCTGTTTTCCGGCACCGTTATTATTGAAGATAAGGTTTTCGTTAAGGCCCTCGTTGTTGACACCAGTGTCGAAATATACATAATCGACGCCATCGATGGAAACTTTGCCTGTGGGCAGCATTCCGGGCCAACCGCCGAATGCCTCGGCATCACCCCACGCATACATGGCCAGTTCATCCCAACCGGAGTTGTCGACCACGTAGATCACATAACCGTCGTGTACGATTTCTCCCGGATCGACGGGCTTGTTGAAGTAGTCGGCCCAACGATATACAATCACGTTGTCGCGCTGTCCGAGCGCGGGGCTCTGGCGATGGATCACGGTGTCGTTCTGTAGCGAACGCTCCACACCCTGCTCCTTGCTGAAGAAAGTGTAGCCATCGGCAAGAGTCTTGCCGGCGACGAAATCGGCGGGGTTGAGGTAGATGCCGAATTTGCCATCTGTATCGGGAGCCTTCTCGAGCTGCCAGCGGGGATCGCCAACAGCTTCCATGTTGCCGTTGAATTCGCCGATGATGTAAATCTCATCGGTCGGATTAGTGGTCTGAGGCACGATGACCTCAAGGAGCTGGTATCCCTCGCGCAGTTCGAAGCGGGGCAGCTCGATGTCGAACACGATCTCTTCCTTGGAGCATGCGGCGAGAAGCGGAAGCAGCATCCACACAAAGAGACGGAATATCTTGTTTATATTCATTTTATACTATTTGTTATGTTGATGGAGGCCGAGGGATGAACAGATCGCAGCCCTCGGCCGGTCCACTCCGTTATTTATAATTAGGATTCTGCACAAGGCCGGGATTGACCATAAAAGCCGACTGGGGAAGAGGATACCATTCATACTTGCGGTCGCGCTGAGCGGGGAGCTGACGGCCATCAGTCTCAGTGGCACGTCCGAAGAACCACCACTGACCCTGGGTGAACTTGTCGAAGCGGCGGAGGTCGGTGCGGCGGCGGCGTCCCTCGTCGAGGAATTCAAGACCCCATTCCGAGAGCATCCAGTCGAGGTCGAAGGCAGTGAAGCCGGGGCCGGGCTGCTCCACGACGGCAGGATTGGTGAAATAACGTTGACGGACGTCGTTGACCAGAATCTTGGCCTGATCGGGGTTTCCTGCACGCATCTTGCATTCTGCCAAGGTGTAATAAACCTCTGCAAGGCGGAACTCAACCTGGTCGGAGTTGCGCCAGTCGAGCCCTGTCGATTCCGGCAGTATGGGGTAGCGGAGCAGACGGAAGCCGGTGTTGGTCATGCCCCAGCGGGGACTCATGACAGGCTCGAGGTCGCGACCGAGGTTGCTGAACGTGCCGCACTGGTCGACGTAGATGAGCGGCTGGTCCTGAAGGTCGGCGTCGGCGAGCACGTCGGCACCTGTGCTGTAGTTTTTCTGCGCACCCATAGCGAAGATGCCTTTCCAGTTGCCTGCAGCATCGGAAGAGAAGGGTTGCTTGCGGATGTCGAGGTCGTTCATTCGGTCGAAGGGAGCGCCGAGCTTGTCGCCATAGTCAAAGATAAAGCTCTTGGCACCGGCCGAACCGTAGGCACTGTTGTTGGGGGCGTAAAGGAGTGTGCCTG
The DNA here is from genome assembly GCA_030524805.1 of Bacteroidales bacterium. GTDB lineage: Bacteria > Bacteroidota > Bacteroidia > Bacteroidales > Muribaculaceae > Lepagella. The sequence continues at coordinate 29,196 of JAUNFY010000024.1, forward strand.
TGTTATCCTTCGAAGGAGCGATGCAGACGCAGTTCCAGCCCGACTGGTCGCAGGAGTACCCGAACATCTCGTCGTAGTTGTAGGGAAGCATGGGGGTGTCACGGTTGTTGTTGGTCAGCATACCGGCTTCCATAGCGAAAGCGAACACCACTTCGGGGCAAGTGTTGTTGTCAACACCGTAAATGTCGCGATAGTCGGCGGCAAGGTTGTAGTTGCCATACTTGCCATCGATTATCTCCTGGCAGAGAGTCGCGCAGTCGTCATATCTGTCGATTCCTGTCCAGAGCTGCGAGTTGAGGAGCAGACGCATCTTCAGCATTCTGTTCACACCCTGGTTCATGCGTGTGCGGGTGGAGTTGGAACCGTCTTCCACCGGAAGTTTCTCCCAGCAAGCGTCAAGTTCATCGGCCATGAAGTTCCATATCACCTTGCAGCCGGTGTCGAAATCGGCATCAGCCGAGCCGGGAATGTCACCCTTAGTGTCGGTGCAGAGAGGGAGAGCACCGCCCCAGAGCTCGAAGTTGTTGTAGTAGGCCCATGCGCGTATGGTGCGCAGTTCGGCGATATACTGGTCGAGCAGGTCCTGAGTTACGCCCAGCTTGTCGGGGTCGAGCTTCTCAAGATCGGCGAGCATTGTGTTGCAGAGGCCGATACATTCCCAGGCACGTTCCCATGCCGAGCGCACGATCTTGGATTCAGAATTCCACGTCTGGGTGGAAAGCACGAATTTCTCAGCCTCGTCGTAGCCCCATGCGCCACCATTCCATGACCGCCATGCGATCTGGTCGGCGGGAAACTCATTGAGATACCAGAAGTATTCGAGGAAACCGCTCTGTGCGCTTGAATAGATTGCCGCCACAGCGCCGTCGAGACTCTTTTTATTTTGATAATAAGTGGAAGCGTCGATGAGGTCGAACGTCTTCTCATCAAGGTTGGTGCACGAAGTCGCGCCTCCAGCCAGCGCGGCAGCGCAGAGCATGCCGCCTATATATTTGATGGTTTTCATTGGTAATCACAGATTGATTTAACGGAAACGGAAGGTTACACCCAACGTCAGCGAAGTAGCCGAGGGGTATGCGCTCGACACGTCGACTCCGGGAGTGATACCTGTGGAAGGAACAGCCGAAGGATCGGTGCCGGAGTATTTAGTGAGGGTGAATACATTCTTGGCCGACAGATAGACTCGGAGCGAGTCGAGCAGACGGCGGTTCTTGAAAGGCACGTTGTAGCCGAGAGTTATGTTCTCGAGTTTGAAGTAGTCGCCTTTCTCGAGGAAGTAGGAAGAAATCACGCCGCCACCGCTCCAGGTGTCCTTGTCGTCGAGATAAGCGGAGCGAAGCAGGTTGTCGGCGCCGCATCCCTGCAGACCCATGCCATATTTGCGCATGTTGAAGATGTCGAAACCGAAAGCACCCTGGAACTGCAGCGAGAGGTCGAAGTTGTTCCAGCGCAGGGTGTTTGACCATGTGAGGAAATGCTTCGGAGCGCCGTCGCCGATGTAGCGTTTGTCTTCTGGAGCTGCGAGAGCTGCGTTGATCACCTCGCCGTCTTTGTTGTAGACGAGCATCTGATGGTTTTCATCGGTGCCGGCATATTCGTAGCCGTAGAACTGTGCAATCTGGGCGCCTTCCTCGACGCGGAAGAAATATTCGCTTGTGCCTACGCCCGGCTTCTGATAGAGGTCGAGATAAGAGGCCTCGTAGATGCTGTTGCTCAGTTTGGTGAGTTTGGTGGTGCCGTAGGAATAGTTGATACCCATGTTCCACTTCACGGGAGTGTTGTCGAGCACATCGCCGTTGAGGGCGATTTCGATACCGGTGTTCTTGGTGGTGCCTACGTTGACAAGGATGTTGCTATAGACGTAGGGAGGTTGGGGTGCGGTGTAGTTGTAGAGCAGATCCTGCGAGCGGCGGTCGAAATATTCAATGCTACCGTTGATGCGGTTGAAGAGCATGAAGTCGACGCCGACGTTGAAGCTGGAAAGTTTCTCCCATCCGAGATTAGGATTGGCGTTGGAAGAGGGACGATAGCCGGTGACCCATGAGCCGTCGATGAGGTATGTTCCGTTTGCGCTGTAGGTCGAGATCGACTTGTAGGGGTCGAAGTCGCTTCGGCCGGTCATACCATAGGAGAAACGGGGCTTGAGGCTCTGGACAGCCTGGCTGTAGTCGGCCATGAAGGGAGTGTTGGCGATTTCCCACGCTATTGAAGCGGAGGGGAATGTGCCCCACTTATGGTTGGCACCGAACTTGGTGCTTCCTTCGTGGCGCACGGATACGGAAGCGAAGAGCATGTTGTCCCAGGCGTAGTTCACGCGAGCGAAGAAACCTGCGAGCGTAGACTGGCTTTTTCCGGCCCACATGTTGGCCTTGCCATCCTTGAGCCACGAACCGGCACCGATGCCCCACCAGAGCGGGCTGTCGTAGGCGAAGTCGTAGTTGGTGGCGCCCATGCTTTCCCAGTCGGTGCGCTGCCAGGAGAAACCGCCGACGAAGCGGACGTCGTGGTTATCGTTCTTGAAGCTATAGTTTGCAATCCACTCGAGGCCGTTGGTCCACCACTTCTGATATTCGATGTTGGCGCGACCGGCATAGCCACCCCAGAAGCTTTCGCCGGAAGTGGAGGGAGTGTAATAGTTGCTCTTGAGGTCGTTGTAGTTGTAGGAGTAAGAGAGAGTCGTGCTCACGGTGTGCAGGTCGTCGTGCCAGATGTCATACTTCACGTCGGCAGTGCCGAGGATGTAGTTGCGGTGGCCTTCGGAAGTGTTGACCTTGAGCTGCTGCACGGGGTTCTTGATATCAGTGGGGGAAGTGGGCTGATAGTAGGAGCCGTCTTCCGCATAGACCGGGATAGTCGGGTTCATGCTGAGGGCAGTGTCGAACATGCCGTCGTCGCCCCATTTCTCGTTGACCTTGCGGGCATTGAGCGATGCAGTGAACTTGAGGTGATTGTCGAGAGTGTTGGCCGACACAGCCGCGCGACCGCCGAATTCCTCGCGACCGCTCGTGATGTCGAGGCCGTTGGCTTTCTTGTAGTTGACCGATGCTGTGTAGTATCCGCCGCTGGGGAGCGAGCCGTCGATGCTTACATACTGGTTGGTGTCGTAAGCGACATCGCGGGTGATGAGGTCGTACCAGTCGGTGCTTGCGCCGTAGTCGTTGCCACGGCGTGCGAGACGCCACTCGTAGGGCGAGAGCACTTCAGGTTTGCGTGTGGCTATCGACATGGCGGCGTAGGAATCGTAGGTGATCACCGGCTTGCCGACTTCGCCGGCACCACGTTTGGTAGTGATAAGGATCACGCCGTTGGCGCCGCGCGTACCATATATTGCAGCGGATGCGGCGTCTTTCAGCACTGACATCGACTCAATGTCCTGAGGAGCGAGAGTGCGTATGTCGCCGCCCGCCACGCCATCGATCACGATGAGGGGTCCGTTGCCGGCGCTGAGCGATGTCGCGCCGCGCACCTGGAGATCGGCGGAGCCGTTGGGGTTGGCTGAAGCGGTGCTCGAGACGTTGAGACCCGCCACCTTGCCCTGGAGCATTTCCATGGCATTGTTCATGGCGCCTTTCTGGAAGTCGTCTTTATTTACCTGCACGATAGAGCTTGACACCTCGCGGCGGCTCACTGTGCCGTAGCCTACCACGACCACTTCATCGAGCAATTCCACATCCTCGCTCATAGTGACATCTATCACGCTCTGACCTTTCACAGATTTCTCCACAGTCTGGAAACCTACCAGGCTGAAAATGAGAGTGCCGTTTTCGGGAACGTTTTTAAGTTCATATCTGCCATCAAGATCGGTTGCTGTGCCTATGCCCGGTTGACCTTTGACCGCGACAGTGGCTCCGATCACCAAATCTCCGGCCGTGTCGTGGACAGTACCGGTCACCGTCTTGGTCTGCGCCATCAGTGAAGGAGTGAGCATGAAAGCCATCATCCACGAAAGGCAAACCACTGCGGTGCGTAAGAACCTTGGGTTGATCTTCATTGTGTTTGGGGTTTTAAGTTATTGTATTAGGTTTAGATTTAAAGATTTTTTCAAATTGATTTAAAGATTTTCCCGAAAAAGATGGGGCGCGATAAAAAATATCCACGCCCCAAAATTAGTATTAAAAATTCAGAAAAAATATCACAAAAACTTAAATCTAAACAACATCAAAACACAACTTCTTGGTAATCAGATACATAAAACATCCATCTTCAAGGCTTTTTCAAAGTGGATTTCGGGGCATCGTGGGCCCCTCAGAGGAGGAGATCGTCTTCAAACGAGTCGGGATTCAGGGCCCGTTTGCGTATTTTCGAGCGGTAGGTGTAGATGGTGGTGAGCGAACAGCGGAGGAACTCGGCTATCTTCTCGCTGTCGGTGACACCGATCCGGATGAGCGCGAGCACACGGAGCTCGGTGTTGAGTTTATTGCCGGGTTTGGGTATGAGCTGCTGGTCGGGCTGCAGGAGGGCGTTGACATGCTCCACAAAGTCGGGATAGATATTGAGGATGGCGTCGTCGAATTTCTTGTAAAAGTCTTTCAATATCTGGTCGGCGACATTCTCGCCCTCGATCTTCTTCACCAATTCCTTCACATTGCCTTTCACCGCAAGATTATGGAGTTTCTGATGATAATTCTCCAGATTCCTGATGGTAAGCGACGAGAACTGCATGAACAGGCCGGCATACTGCTCCTTGATGGAGTCGGATTGCCTGAGGGAGCCGATTGCAGCCGCGAGTTCGTCGTTGGATTTGCTGAGCTGCGATGATATCTGCGACAATTCGTCGTTACGGCTTTTGATGGTGGAATGCGCCTGATGCAGCTTGCGCATCTGCTGCAAGATAAAGAGAATGGCGATCGAGAGCACAACCACGAGGGCAACAGCGAGGGTGAGCAGCCATTTCAGTCTTGTCTGCAATTCCAGTTGCCTTGCGTCGTAGGCCGAGTCGATGACGGGAAGCATCCTCGCCGACTGGGCAGTACGCATTCTCGCGGCATAGAAATTGGCGTCGTCGAAACTTTTCTGCAGGTAGTATTTTGCCCGGTCGATGTAGCCGTCGTCGAAAAGTTGCTGCGAGAGGGCACGGAAAGCCATGTTTTCCTTAGTGCTGCCCTTGATGTCGCTGATCGCACTGAGAATAAGGTATTTCTTATGGTTTATGTCGTCGTTTTCCCTATTGCAGGTATAGGCGAGAATTGACGAGAGTATAGAATATTCATGCGAGCCGGGCTGATATTGCTTCAGTTTTGCCTTTATTATATCCTGAGCCGCGTCGGTGTTTCCGTCGGATATATAGGAATTGGCCCGATAGGTGACACAGATGAATGAATCGGCATCCGACACACTTAGCAGCGAATCGATATAGATGCGCTGAAGATTCTTGTAGGTGTCGACAAGATCGTTTTCGTTGTTGTATTCGATAAGATACTGATACAGCCCGCAATTTACGTAGTAGTATTCCTCAAACAATGTCGGATCGAGGCGGCTGCGGTCGAGTTTCTGCATCTCGTTGAGGGCATCTCCGAAGAGACCGGCATGACTCATCACGTCGATGCGCTGCAGCTTGAGTTTCTGCACCTTGACCTCATCGCCCGCTTTCTGCGCGAAACGTATGTTGGCATTGATGTAGCAGAGGGCGGAGTCGCTGATGTATGATTCATATTCACCGATGAGGTTGTCGGCGATCCGGATCTTGTCGTCGTTGCGCGATGCCGAGGCCAATTCCTGCTTCAGCCTTGCTATGCGCTGATTCTTGACAGCATCGTATTCATCCACTTTCCGGAGTTCATCGTCGAGCAGTCTGAATTGTTCTTCAAGTTCGGGAGGATACTTCGCAACATTCATGCCGCATCCGGAGGCCAACAACATAAGAAGCTCTAAGTTTGCAGTGGCAAAATAAGAGAGTGGAAAATTTATCTTAAAA
>JAUNFY010000108.1 GCA_030524805.1 Bacteroidales bacterium
CGAACAGAAAAATTTAATTACAGCAATGATAAAGTCTAATCCTCAGATTAGCAGGGTTGAATTGTCCGCGCAGTTAGGTTTGCATGAGAGCAGTGTGCAACGACGACTTGAAGCTCTTGTAAAAGAAGGACGCTTGCGCCACATTGGGCCAACTAATGGCGGCTCATGGGAGGTGATTGAATCGTAAATATACCTGCGTTTTCTTAATGTTGGAATAATGAATTCTATGCGCTTTGCGCCGGAGGAGATACTCGGCATGGTGGCCTACTCAGCCAATATCATCGACATGCCGCAGCCGATATCGCTCGCCGAACTCCTCTCAGAAATCGAACATCTGTAAGTTTGACAAAAACAAAGTATATCAAGGGAAAGATTCTCCAAACAGGAGAAGGTATCTCAAAAAGAGATACGGTAAGCAATGAAATCCGTAAATGACAATGGATTTAATCAGTCCATGAACAAGAAATCGGCTTTTCTGCGGTTCATGCGGTATGTCACTGTGGCATTAGTCACAGTGACATTATCGTGTGTATTTATACTTAGTATTGGATTGGACAGATTCGATTTGGATTTAGCTCTGTTTGCCTTTATTCTAATCTTTTCCAGACTGTTTTTCATAACATTACCTATTGTCGGTCTTTGGATATATTCATTTGTCAAAGCCGTTAGTCGTCGAACAAGAACGGACAGATTTCTTTTGTGGTTCCACATAATCGACATACTGTTACTGTGTGCTATTATCTATCTCGATAGCAAACCACCTCAGAAATGTGATGCTGATATAATGGCTGAATATTATGAAGGTGAAAATGGGTTTTGGATGAGAAATATTGCCGCCCGTTATCGCAATATGCTCCCTGACAGTACTCGATTATGTTATGAGATTGATTATGAAAAATCTTACCCTTATGTTTTAAGCGAAGAGGATACAAAGAGGTTGAAAAGAGAGTTGAAAGATTGCGGTTGCATAGGTATAGATGTTGATAACTACTCCAGCAAAGGGTATTCCACTATCCGATTCAGGCGGATTGGGATGGGAATGTATTCATACCGTTTTTATGATAAGTCCCTGTCTCGCCATGAGCAAGATAGCATTAATGATAACGAATGTCTTATAGTCTATAATGACTCAACGGTGTTTGAATTTGGTGGTGGTGCCTTTGGGGTGCAGCAGTTTATCGGTAAAGATGAGTTTCTGGAGAAATACATGCAATCATCTCAAAAAGAGCTTAACCCGTAATTCGTTTTCTGAATTATGTATTTTGGAAAACTATAGCGGTGTTTCAGCCATTATTTCCTGCGAATTTTTTTTCGGTGAGGCGACCCGCTAAACCGATACATGCCGAGCCAAAACCGAACAGGGAATCTAATGGCAGCAATTATAAAAATGGAACTAAAGATGGTGCTGATTGAATCGTAAAGATACCTGCATTTTCTTAATGTTGGAATAATGAATTCTATCCGCTTTGCGCCGGAGGAGATACTCGGCATGGTGGCCCACTCAGCCAATATCATCGACACGCCGCAACCGATATCGCTCGCCGAACTCCTCTCGGAAATCGAACATCTGTAAGTTTGACAAAAACAAAGTATATCAAGGGAAAGATTCTCCAAACAGGAGAAGGTATCTCAAAAAGAGATACGGTAAGCAATGAAATCCGTAAATGACAATGGATTTAATCAGTCCATGAACAAGAAATCGGCTTTTCTGCGGTTCATGCGGTATGTCACTGTGGCATTAGTCACAGTGACATTATCGTGTGTATTTATACTTAGTATTGGATTGCGCAGATTCTATCATTAGATATGCCGATTTTTTTGCTTCAATTTGCAATTATCTCAAAAAAAATCGCTAATTTTGTAAATTAAAACATAATTGAATATCAATAAGTGGCTCGATAAATGAGATAAAGTTTATTTCGGGTGGATTTTTGCGATGTATTCCGCAAGTTGAAGAGGACGCGACGCAGGTGTTGCTGCCAATGAGGTTTTACGGAAGACGTGCAAAAGACTCCGGAAGAAACATTGACTTTGACAGCCACTTGAGAGTTTAATTTATTTAATCGAGACACTTATGCCCACTCTATTCATCGTTTTTGGCTATAAATTTTTCTTTTGGTCGAATGATCATGACCCTGTTCATGTGCATGTCTCAAAAGGGGGATCGGAAGCTAAATATAATGTTGAAACTATAGCATTGGTTGAAAATTATGGATTTAAGAGAAATGAACTTAGAATGATAGAATCCATAATTGAAGAAAACACGGATGTGATAGTGCAGCATTGGAATGCATATTTTAACAAGGAGGCGAAATGATGAATAGAACGGAAGTGTCAGATGTATGGTTGACCGACAATGCTGTATGGCTGAAATTGAAAGACGGGCGCCAGGCTGCGGAAAAATTCTCAGACTACAGACGTCTGGCATCTGCAACAGAAAAAGAAAGAGAAAAATTTGAATTGTCATATTTCGGGATTCATTGGCCTGATATTGACGAGGATTTATCATATAGTGGATTTTTCAATAAATAGTAATAATTAATGAGTGAATTAGCACCTAAATACAATCCTCATGAGGTTGAGGATAAATGGTATGGCTATTGGGAGCGCCACAAGATGTTTCATTCCGTTCCCGACGAGCGTGAACCTTACTGCATAGTGATTCCGCCGCCAAACGTGACCGGCGTGCTCCACATGGGCCACATGCTCAACAATACGATTCAGGACATCCTGATTCGTCGTGCGCGCATGATGGGCAAGAACGCTCTCTGGGTGCCGGGCACCGACCATGCCGCAATCGCCACTGAAACGAAGGTGATTCAGAAACTCGCCGAGCAGGGCATCAAGAAGACCGACCTCACACGCGAGCAGTTTCTCGAACATGCCTGGGACTGGACCCACAAGCACGGCGGCATAATCCTGCAGCAGCTGCGCAAGCTCGGCGCCTCGTGCGACTGGGACCGCACTGCCTTCACCATGGACGAGCTGCGCTCGAAAAGCGTCACCAAAGTATTCTGCGATCTCTACGACAAAGGCCTGATATATCGCGGCCTGCGCATGGTGAACTGGGACCCGAAAAACAAGACCGCCATCTCCGACGACGAGGTGAACTTCGTGCAGGAGCATTCCAAACTGTATTATCTCCGCTACTATGTGGCCGGCGACCCCGAAGGACGCTATGCAGTGGTGGCGACCACCCGCCCGGAGACCATCATGGGCGACACCGCGATGTGCATCAACCCCAAAGACCCGAAGAATGAGTGGCTTAAAGGGAAGCGTGTCATCGTGCCCCTCGTAGGCAGGGAAATTCCCGTGATCGAAGACCGCTATGTGGAAATCGATTTCGGTACCGGTTGCCTCAAGGTGACTCCGGCCCACGACAAAAACGACTACATGCTGGGCAAGACCCACAATCTGGAGACCATCGACATCTTCAACGAAGACGCCACCCTCAACGAAAACGGCGGCAAATATGCCGGAATGGACCGTTTCGAAGTCCGCAAGCAGATTGCCAAGGATCTTGAGGAGGCCGGCCTGATGGAGAAGGTGGAGGACTACACCAACAACGTGGGCTACTCCGAGCGCACGAAGGTTGCCATAGAGCCGCGGCTCTCGCTTCAGTGGTTTATCAACATGCGCCACTTCGCCGACATCTCCCTCGCTCCGGTGATGGAGGATTACATCAAGTTCGTGCCTGAGAAATACAAGACCACCTATCGCCTCTGGCTCGAAAACATACAGGACTGGTGTATCAGCCGTCAGCTCTGGTGGGGACATCGCATTCCCGCCTACTACTACGACGTGGACGGCGAGACACGCATCGCCGTAGGCGAGACCAAAGAACTGGCCCTCGAACGCGCACGCAAGGAGAGCGGCCACGACCTGAATGCTGAAGACCTCACTCAGGATGAAGGCGCGCTCGACACATGGTTCTCGTCGTGGCTATGGCCGATCACTCTCTTCAACGGCATTCTCGACCCCGAGAATGAAGAGCTGAAATATTATTATCCCACCGCCACTCTGGTGACAGGGCCGGATATCATATTCTTCTGGGTGGCGCGTATGATCATGGCCGGTTATGAATATGCGGGCGACAAGCCTTTCAGCAACGTCTACTTCACCGGTATCGTGCGCGACAAGCTCGGTCGCAAGATGAGCAAATCGCTCGGTAATTCGCCCGACCCCCTCGACCTGATTGATAAGTTCGGCGCCGACGGCGTGCGCATGGGCCTCATGCTCTCCGCTCCGGCCGGCAACGACATCATGTACGACGACGCTCTCGTGGAGCAGGGCCGTAACTTCGCCAACAAGATATGGAACGCCTTCCGCCTCATCCAGGGCTGGACTGCCGACGACTCCATCGCGCAGCCGGAAAGCTCGCGGATTGCTGTCGACTGGTTCCGCTCGCAGCTCTACAAGACGATGGTGGAGGTTGAGGATCTGATGGGCAAGTTCCGCATCTCGGAAGCCCTGATGGCCGTCTACAAACTTTTCTGGGATGAATTCTCAAGCTGGTATCTCGAGGTGATCAAGCCGGCTTTCGGCTCGCCCATCGACAGCAAGACCTATTCGGAAACTATGAAGTTTTTCGAGATTCTTCTGCAGCTTCTCCATCCCTTCATGCCCTTCATCACCGAAGAACTCTGGCAGCACCTCGCCGAGCGCCATGATGGTGACAGCATCATGAATACCACTCTTCCCGCTCCGGGCGAAGTGGACGAGGCTCTTCTCGCCCAGTTCGAGACTCTCAAGGAGGTAGTGACCGGCATCCGCGCCATCCGCAAGCAGCGCCAGATTGCCAACAAAGATGCTGTAGCTCTTGAAGTGAAAGGACAGCGCGACGAGGCTCTTGATCCGGTGCTCGTGAAGATGGCAAATGTGAGCGGCATCACTCCCATCGAGGAAAAAGGCGCTACATCTGTGGCGTTCCTCGTCGGAACTGTGGAATACAGCATACCTCTTGCCGATAAGATCAATGTGGAGGAAGAGCTCGCAAAACTCGACAAGGAGTTGAAGCGCTACGAGGGATTCCTCGCAGGCGTGGAGAAAAAGCTATCCAACGAGCGGTTTGTGGCCAATGCTCCTGAGCAGGTCATCGCGCTCGAGCGCAAGAAGCAGAGCGATGCCACAGATAAAATCGCGGCCATCAAGGCTTCGATCGCAGCCCTGAAGGCATGATCGGTCTGGCATAGCCAGATCTAAATCAGAATTATAATAGCGTCAAGGTGTACCGCAAGGTGCACCTTGATTTTTTCTATGATTTCATTTTTCTATG
>JAUNFY010000025.1:0-14829 GCA_030524805.1 Bacteroidales bacterium
TGTTGCAGCTGTCGCAGAGGTTGCGGGTGGTGCAGTGGGTGATTCCGAGGGGTTTTGGGAAGAGGTGGGGGGAGTCGCGGAAGGTGACGTCGGGTGCTCGGCGGCCGCAGAGGCGGCAGCGGTCGGCATCGGTGTCGACGAGGATCTGGCGGTCAGTGGGGGAGAGGGATATTTGACGGATTGGGGTGTACATTTGGCTTTTTGGGCGGGGTGGGGATTTCGGGCTTTACAGCCCTCACACGCTTTCAAAGCAGCCTTTGGGAAGGGCTTGGGGATTTCGGGCTTCCGCCCTCACACTGCTTCCACTGACTATTTCTGGGGATTCGGGCTTCGCCCTCACACTCCTTCAAAAAAATGCTGGCTTTGGGGGCGGTTTGCGCTATTTACGCCGCACCTTATGCGGCGCACAGTAACAGATATTACTGACTCGTGGGAGCGGGGGCTTTTGGGTGCTACTCGGAGATCGGCGTGGTGCTGCTTGACTTTCGACGTGCCGGCGTTGGGTGGCTGGTTTATATTGTTGTTGTTTAATGATTTGGTGTTATGGTTGGTGGTGCACGGATTGCTTTGGGGAGCGCAGTTCTTTCTCTACCCGTAGACTTGGTTGGTACGGGTGCTTGGGTACATGGTTAAATGATTGATGCTGTGGCTCTTGGCTTTTGGCATGATATGTCCTCTTGATATTACTACTCTTGCTAAGAGTGGAACATAAAATCCGACCAATTGCAAATCAGGTGAATAAATCAATCAAAAACCGTTTTTGTAAAACAAACGCTACATTTCTTCCGATAAAACCATCTGTCAAGACGCAAAAAAGCCGCGTAAAAACGCGGCTAATTCAAAAAAAAATTGTAACTTTGCATTGTGTTCCACTCTTAGCAAGAGTGGAACTGTTTTTGTAAGGGTATATGGGGTGTTTAGGTGTGTTTGCCGGGGGCCGAACGTGTGCTTTTATTTGACGTTTTTGCGTATGTAGCCAAATTGTAGTCAAAAATCAGCAATAAAAAAATCCGCAAGCGTTTATAATCAAACACTTGCGGATTTTATTGGTACACCCATGGGGAGTCGAACCCCAATCGATGGAACCGGAATCCATTATTCTATCCATTGAACTATGGGTGCGAGTTGCGGATGCAAAGTTAATGCTTTTTTTGCGAATTTGCAAATTTAATTTCAAATGTGGTTTTCGGGCTTTGCCCTCACACTCCTTCAAAAAATGCTGACTTTTGTAGGGAGGCCGCTCGGAGATCGGCGGGTGACAGTGGGAGATCGGCGGGTGACCGGGGTGGTCTTGCGGGGTCAGAGAAACCATGCGAGGTTGAGGGCGAGCGTGGAGGCGGATTTATGCGGCTGCGAATAACTGATGCCGATGTCGAAGTCTCTTACGTTGAAGCCGAGGCCGAGGGAGAAGCCTGAGAAGAAGTTGCGCTGAAAGGAAGAGAGATCGGTGCGCGTCTTGTAGTTGTAGCCGATGGCTGCATAAAATGAGTCGGAGGGTGAATATTGCAGTCCGAAGGTGAGGTGTCGGAACAGGTCGGGCAGGAATTTCTTGTCGGCCTCCACTATGAGCGATTCCTGATTGTCGTCGTGCTTATAATAAGGAATGTGCCAGTGGGTGAGATGATGGGCGGTGATGGCGAGTGAGAAGGGTCCGCCTGCGAGTTGCTGCATGTAGCCGAGCTGTATGTCGAATGGCAGATGGTCGTACGATTCGTTGAAGCGCTTTACCTGACCGCCTGCATTCTTTATCACAGCCGACAGCGACAGCCCATGTTCGGGGTCGAAATAGTTTATGCCGAGGTCGGCGGCCAGAGCCGCCGCCGAGTATTGCTCATAGTTGCTGTAGATGAATTTCACGTTGATGCCGCCGCGGAGGCGGTCGGTGAAATCGTGGGAGTATGTGCCCTCGAAAGATATGTCCTGGGGCTTGAACGATCCGGTTGCGCTTCCGTCGGGGTTGTAGCCGTCGATAGATCCGTAGTCGATATATTTTATTCCTATAGCCCAGGCACCTCGTTCGCCGGCTGAGTGGGCGAAGCGTGCGGCCGCGAAGTTGCTGGAGCCGAAATAGCGCATGTAGGCGATGGCTGCCACTCTTTCTATTTCAGCACCGAGAAGGCCCGGGTTTTGCTCTGTCAGCATCACGTCGGGTGCGGATGCGGCTATTGCGTAGCCGCCGAGCGCCTGGGCTCTTGTGGAAGTGGCTACTTCAAGGAATGAATATGCATTCGTGCCCAGTTGCGCGAGAGCCGCCGAGGCAGTCGCGAATATCAGGAGAAGGGCAACAGATAGTCTTTTCATACCATAATAGAACGATAATGTGGTCAGGAATATTGTAAAAAACGGGGCGACGCATGATGTGCGGGGATATTACATCGGTTTAAAATTAGTTAAATTAGTTTAATTAAAAGGCAGGCATGTTGCAAGATTGAAGAATTAGGTATAAATTTGCGGTGCTGATTCAACTTTGGCCGACGCGGAGAACGGCAACGGCCGTAGTTGTGAGGCGAACAATTATCAAAACTTTCCATTGGAGATTTATCAATATGAATCTAACGACACGCCGAAATCTGCCATGCGGCATCCTTTATGCAATAATGATAGCGTTTCTGTTCGCGCCCGGGGTGATTGAAGCCCAGACATGCAGGGTGAGCGACGGATTGGCTTCAGACGGGAGCCATGCATATAAAGAGGTGTTCGAATATGATTTCGTAGATGTGAAGCCCACCTTTCCCGGCGGCAATGAGGCGCTGATGGCCTACGTCAACAAAACGCGGCAATATCCGGCCGAGGCGTATGAGAAAGGGCTTGAGGGGAGGGTTACCTGCAGCTTTGTGGTGAATGCCGACGGCAACATATCGCATCTGAAAGTAATCAAGGGAAGCTATAAGCAATTCAACATCGAGGCCATGCGCATACTGGCCGAGATGCCCAACTGGATTCCGGGGCGGCAGGGCGACCGTTGCGTTCCGGTGAGGGTGATACATTGCATCCCGTTCAGAAAATGAAACACCGCGTCTTCCCGGCCCCATCCGCATGGAGGGGCCGGGGGAACTTTTTTTGCGGGAATGCAAAATTTTTCGTACCTTTGCGTCATAAAAACGACATATATCACGATATGTATCTAATATGGACAAGAAAGCATTATTAATTATCCTCGACGGATATGGCATTGGCGATCATCAGAAGGATGACGCTATCTACAACACACCTACCCCCTTTATCGACAGCCTCGTAGCTGAATATCCCCATTCTCAGCTTCAGGCATCGGGCGAAAACGTAGGCTTGCCCGACGGCCAGATGGGCAACTCTGAAGTAGGCCATCTCAACATCGGGGCAGGACGCGTGGTTTATCAGGATCTGGTAAAGATCAACCGCGCCATCGCCGACGGAAGTTTCAAGTTGAATCCGGAAATAAAGAGCGCGTTTGAATACGCATCCCGTCATGGAGTGCCCATCCATTTCATGGGCCTGACATCGGCCGGAGGCGTTCACTCCAGCCTCGGACACCTATATGCCCTTTGCGACACAGCAAAAGCCTATGGCCTCGACAAAGTGTTCATCCACGCGTTTATGGATGGCCGTGACACCGACCCGAAGTCCGGAGCCGGCTACCTCAGGGAAGTGGAGGAGCACTGCGCCAAGAGCGCCGGAAAGATCGCCACAGTCATAGGCCGCTACTATGCGATGGATCGCGACAAGAACTGGGATCGCGTGAAGGAAGCATACAACCTTCTTATCTACGGATCGGGCAAGGAAACAGCCGACGTGGTGAAGAGCGTGGAGGAATACTATGAGGAAGGCATCACCGACGAATTCATGAAGCCCATCGTGAACGACAGGGTAGACGGACGTATCGGTGCCGGACACGTCGTGATTTTCTTCAACTACCGCAACGACCGTGCCAAAGAGCTCACCACTGTGCTCACCCAGCACTCGGAGGGCGGCATGAACCCGATACCCGACCTGCAGTATTACTGCATGACTCCTTACGACAGCAGTTTCACCGGAGTCCACATCCTCTTCCCCAAGGAAGACGTGGCCAACACCCTTGCCGAATATCTTGCAAGCAAAGGCATGAACCAGCTTCACATAGCCGAGACAGAGAAATATGCCCACGTGACATTCTTCTTCAATGGCGGACGCGAAGCACCCTTTGAAGGCGAAGACCGCACGCTGGTGCCTTCCCCGAAAGTGGCTACCTATGACCTGCAGCCCGAGATGTCGGCACCGGAAGTGACCGAGAAGCTCGTGGAGGCCATCGACAGCGAGAAATATCAGTTTATCGTGGTCAACTACGCCAATGGCGACATGGTGGGCCACACAGGAGTTTATCCCGCAATCCAGAAGGCAGTCGAGACTCTCGACGGATGCGTGGAGAAAGTGATAAAGGCTGCGCTTGCCCACGGATATGAGAGCATCATCATCGCCGACCACGGCAATGCCGACCATGCACTCAACGAAGACGGCACACCCAACACCGCACACTCGCTCAATCCCGTGCCGTTCATCTATGTCGGCGACAAGGCAGCGAAAGTGAAAGACGGACGTCTGGCCGATGTGGCTCCCTCGCTGCTTCACATCCTCGGTCTGCCGCAGCCGGAAGAGATGACAGGTGAAGACCTCATTTCGAAGTAAGCAATGAAGAAAATAGCAATATTACTTTCAGTCATGATCGCGTCGGCAAGTTTCGCGCTTGCCGCACGCGATCTGGTGATTTTACACACCAACGACACCCACTCGCTCATAGATCCCGACCGCGACGGAGCGGGAGGAGTGCTTCAGCGCAAGGCCATCATCGACTCAGTGAGGAAAGCTGAGAAAGACGTGTTGCTCATCGACGCCGGCGACAAGGTGCAGGGCACGCTCTATTTCAAGTTTTTCAAAGGAGATGTAGACTATCCGCTCCAGAATCTGCTCGGAGTGGATATAAGCATTCTCGGCAATCATGAGTTTGACAACGGCATGCAGTTGCTGGCCAAGAATGAAGCCACCCAGAAGGCTGAACTCCTGTCGGCAAATTACGACTTCACCGGCACACCTGCCGAAGGACTCTTCAAACCCTACACCATAAGGAAGATAGGAGGACGGAAGATAGGCTTCATCGGGCTCAACGTTGATCCGGAGGCGCTTATCGCGGAGAAGACCCGCGAAGGAGTGAAATATACTGACTTTATAGCGGAAGGCAACAAATGGGCTGAATATCTGAAAGATAAGAAAAAATGCGACCTTGTGGTGGCAGTGACCCATGTAGGCTATTCCGGCGATAAGGAACTGGCCCGGAAGTCGAAAGACATCGACATCATCATCGGAGGCCACAGCCATACGCTGGTGGATCCGGATGCTCCCGACAAGACACCGCATCTCATCAACAATGCCGAAGGGCGTCCGGTGCTCGTGGTGCAATGCGGAAAGAGCGGCAAATACGTAGGGCAGATACGTGTCGGTCTCGACAATCTGAAGTCGGAGACCCCGGCCGATTTCGACTACTCTCTTATCCCGGTCAGCGACAGATTTCCCGCCGAAAAGCTCGACGGCAAGATAAAAGCCTTTCTTGCACCCTACACTGCGGCCCTCGACTCGGTGAGCAACGACATCATAGGCTATGCAGCCTGCGACATGCTCAACAACAAGAGCCAGGGAGAATTTCACAACTGGATCGCAGACTTCGGTGCATGGTATGGAGGCCTGAAGCTTGACTCGCTGCGCAAGATCAATCCCGATGTTCCTGAACTCGACCTCGCGATCATGAATGCCGGAGGCATCCGCAATTCCATTCCGCAGGGAAAAGTGTCGAGAGGTCAGATCCTGAGCGCGTTTCCGTTCAACAACAAGTTTGTGGTGATGGAGATTTCCGGCAAAGACCTGCTCGAGACTTTGAAAATAGCCTCCAGTCAGGGTGGCCAGCCGGTCAGCAATTCAGTAAGGGTGGTGACCGATGGCAATGGCAATATGCTGCGTGCCATGATTGACATGGAGGAGATTGATCCCGCCAAGACATATACTTTGGGGACCATCGATTATCTCGCCTGGGGCAACGACTATCTCACTCCGCTTGCCAATGGCAAATGGATATACTCCGACGATATTGAGGTGTGCGCACCCCTTGTGAGATACATGAAACTTCTCAGTCAGCTCGGGCTGCCGATGGATGCGAGTCCGCGGCCGAGATATGTGGAAGACATCACTCCTGAAGTCGAGGCGCGATGACCAATTCAGAACCAACGCATGGCGATGCACGCTGATCGGAAAGGAATAGCAGCGGTAGCAATCGCGATGATGATACTCGGCATCCTGATGCCGGGGTGCCGCAGAGCGGTATCTCCGGATCGGGATGCCGATTCCGTTTGTGTCGATGCAGTCGGCGAGCCGGAGCAATGTTCCCGCGATGCGGAGGCTTGGGCCGACTCAGTGATGTCGGGCATGACGCTCGAGCAGATGGCCGGACAACTCGTGATGCCGGCTGTCTACTCCGACGATAGCCGCCTGGCGATGCGCTCGGTTGTGGCATACGTGGCTGACAGCCATATCGGAGGCGTCGTGTTGCTTAAGGGACGCCCCGCAGCGGCCCGGGCGATAGCCGACACGTTGGCCGCTTTGTCGTGTGCGCCGCCGCTGGTGGCGATCGATGCCGAGTGGGGACTCGCGATGCGCCTGAGCGACACGCCGCTTTTTCCTAAAAACGGAAAGATATCGCCCGAAGCGGAAGATTCATTGCTATATGAATATGGCATGGAAGTGGCGCGGGAGTGCAGGGAGGTTGGAATCAACATGGTGCTGGGGCCGGTGCTGGATGTGCTCCCCGAAAAGCGCAACGGGAAGACCTTTATCGGCAACCGTTCGTTCGGAAGCGATGCGGAGCGTGTGGCAAGGCTTGGCGTGTCCTATGCCCGCGGGCTTGAAGATGGAGGAGTGGTGAGCGTGGCCAAACATTTTCCGGGGCATGGCGCGGCCGATGCTGATTCGCATAAGGTGCTTCCATCCGTGGCCAAGAGTCTGCGGCAACTTGAGGAATGCGACATCATGCCCTTTGCGAAATACATGGAAGCGAATCTCAGCGGCATCATGATAGGGCATCTGTATGTGCCCGCGCTCGAAGAAGCGTCGATACCGGTATCGGTGTCGCGCAAGGTGTTGAAAGAAGTGCTCCGTGATGAGATGGGATTTGAAGGCCTTGTAATCACGGATGCGATGAATATGGCGGGAGCCGGCGGGAAAACCGGCGCCGACGCCATAATGGCCGGTGCCGACATAGTGCTTGCACCCGCCGACACGCGTCGCGAGGTGGTGATGCTTGCGGCGGCTGTAAGGAATGGAACGTTCCCGCTCGATCAACTGCGTGACCGGGTGAGGCGAGTGCTGATATATAAGTATGCTTTCACTGGGCGGCAAAGCAAAAGGCTTGAAGATAAATCGGGCCAGATACAGGCGGCCCTTAAGAAATAGGCACCAAATGTGAAAATTTTTAACATTCTTGAACTTTTTATTCCCCCTGTTGTTGTTAAAGTATCGAAAGAGGTCTGATGACGCTTTTTCGATTGAATTTTTTTACAAAATAACAGCCTGAACTTTCCTTATGGGAAACAAAAAGGCAGAAACAAAAAGAAGATGAACATAGAGTCAATCGGAACATGGGCTGGAGAAGTCTACAAAGCCCTCGAAAGCGCTGAAGGTTGCACCCTTGGCCTGAAAGCACTTAAAAAAGCTACGAAACTGAAAAAAGACGAACTCATGGCAGCTTTTGGCTGGCTGGGTCGTGAAGGTAAACTCGATATCTCCATGAATGATGAAGAAATCGTGTTGAGACTTGTCTGAACATCAAGAGCAAAGGAAAAGGTCGGGAAACGTTTTGCGTTTTCCGACTTTTTTTGCGGATTTATCGGTGATTTTTCGAATCTATTCATTATATTTGCAACTTGAATCAAAAAGAAACCAATATGTTTTCACCGGAAACTTATAAAAACCGTCGTGCTGAGCTGAAGAAGCGTGTAGGGCGCGGCGTGATACTTTTGCTCGGCAACGACTATGTCGGCTACAATTATCGCGACAACGAATATGAATTCCGTCAGGATTCCACGTTCCTATATTATTTCGGCTTGAACCATGACGGGCTCAACGCCATCATCGACATCGACAACGACCGTGAAATCCTTTTCGGCGATGAGCTTACCATCGACATGATTGTCTGGACAGGCAATCTGCCAACGCTCCATGAGCAGGCACTGCAGGTTGGCATCACCGATGTGCGTCCCGCATCCGAACTGAAGCCTTATCTCGACAAAGCGAGGGCAGCCGCAGCCCCCGTGCACTATATCCCTTACTACAGGGCAGCACACGACCTCAAGCTGATGGAATATCTCGACATAAGGCCGGGAGGGGCTATGCCGTCGCTCCCGCTCATCAAGGCTGTGGTCGACATGCGCAATCATAAGTCGGCAGAGGAAATCGCCGAGATAGAGCGTGCCTGCGCCGTAACGGCCCTGATGCACAAGACTGCTATCGCATCGGCTCGCCCCGGCATGAAGGAATATGAATTGAAAGCCATAGTGGAAAATGTGGCAGCGAGCCACAACATGCGGCTTTCTTTTCCGACGATAGCCACAGTGCACGGCGAGATTCTCCACAACCACAGCTATGGCAACACCCTTGAGCCGGGCCAGCTCTTCCTGCTCGATGCCGGAGCGGAGACCCCGATGGGATATGCCGGCGACAACTCGTCGACGTCACCCGTCGACATGCGCTACACCCCGCGCCAGAAGGCAATCTACGACCTTCAGCAGGCTGCCTCGAAAGCGGCGATCGACATGCTGCGCCCCGGCGTGGCATTCTACGACGTGCATCTGCAGGCATCGCGCGTGATAGCTTCAGGTCTCAAAGACCTCGGTATCATGAAAGGCGATGTGGAGGAGGCCGTAAGGGCCGGTGCACACGCCATGTTCTTCCCGACAGGCCTCGGCCACATGATGGGGCTCGACGTGCACGACATGGAAAACTATGGCGAAGTATGGGTGGGCTACGATGGCAAACCGAAGTCTACGCTTTTCGGCTTCAAATCGCTGCGTCTTGCCCGTCCGCTCGAGGAAGGCTTCGTATTCACGATCGAACCCGGCATCTACTTCATGCCCGAACTCACCGAGCTTTGGAAAAGCCAGGGCCTGCACAAAGACTTCATCAACTATGCGGAGGCGGAGAAATGGCTCGGTTTCGGCGGAGTGCGTAATGAACAGGACTATCTCGTCACGGCCGACGGACACCGGTTGCTGGGTCCCGGCATACCGATGACCACCGAAGATGTGGAAGCGCTGAAGGCTGAAGGAATGAAGCAATAACAAAGCAGATAGATGGCAGACGACAACAGATATCAGAACAGACGCAAACCGGCGGTGCCGCTGACCGACCAGACGGGAAAACTTCCGCCGCGCGACACCGATCTCGAGGAGGCGGTGCTTGGCGCGATCATGATTGAGAAAGACGCGTACATGAACGTGTGCGACATCCTCACCCCGGAGTCGTTCTATGATCCGGCTCATCAGAAGATTTTCCAGGCCATATCGCAACTCGGTCTTTCGCAGCGTCCGATCGACATGCTGACAGTGGTGGAGCAGCTGCGCGTCAACGGCGACCTTGAGGAAGTGGGAGGTCCGGTGAAGATCACCCAGCTCACTTCCAACATATATTCGGCAGCCAATGTGGAATATCACGCCAAGATAGTGGCGCAGAAATTCCTCGCACGCCGCCTCATCACCTACGCCACAAACATTGAGACCAAGGCTTTCGACGAAGGCAACGACATCGACGACCTGCTGCAGGAAGCGGAGGCGTTGCTGTTCGACATCTCTCAAAATCAGATAAAGCGGGAGGTGACGCAGATCGACACGGTGATTAACCTTGCCATAGAGCAGATTCAGAATGCCGCCAACTCCTCGTCGGGTCTTTCGGGTCTGGCCACCGGCTACACCGAGCTCGACCACATGACATCGGGATGGCAGAACTCCGACCTCATCATTATCGCGGCGCGTCCGGCGATGGGTAAGACGGCTTTTGTCCTCTCCATGGCCAAAAACATTACGGTGAATCACAATACCCCCGTGGCAATATTCACACTTGAGATGGCCAATGTGCAGCTCGTGAAGCGACTCCTCTCCAACGTGGCGAGTCTTGAAGGTGAGAAGATAAAGAGCGGCCAGCTTTCCAACGAGGAATGGGACAGGCTCAACGCCTCGTTGAAGGGGCTTTATTCGGCTCCGCTTTATCTTGACGAGACGCCGGGCTTGAGCATCACTGAATTGCGCACCAAGGCCCGAAGGCTTGTTCGCGAGCACGGCGTGAAGATGATAATGATCGACTACCTGCAGCTGATGACCGCCGGCGGACTCAAACTGGGCAGCCGAGAGCAGGAGGTGTCTACCATCTCCCGTTCGCTGAAAGCGCTTGCAAAGGAGCTCAATATTCCGATAATAGCCTTGTCGCAGCTCAACCGTAGCACGGAGACGCGTGAGGATAAGCGTCCGGTGCTGTCCGACCTGCGTGAATCGGGAGCGATAGAGCAGGATGCCGACATCGTATGTTTCATCCACCGTCCGGAATACTACACTAAGAGCAGCGAAGACGCCAATGGCAACGACATCAGGGGGCTTGCCGAGCTCATCGTGGCAAAGCATCGTAGTGGTGCTGTCGGCGACGTGAAGCTACGATTCGTATCGAAATATGCTAAGTTCGAGAACTGGCAGGAGGGTTTCAATGCCGTGCAGGCAGCTTTGGGAGCTTCGGGCGAAGGAACGAAAATGGAATTCCAGTCGAAGATGAACGGCGATGGAGGTGGCGACTCGATAGCCTCGAAGTTCTCGCAGGGAGGCACCAACTTCGAGTTCGCGCAGGATCCGCTGAGCGGCGGCATGAAAGATCTCGACATCATGCCCGACACTCCCGGCGACTCCGTGCCTTTCTGATGATTGCATATTGCATCGGAACAATGCAGAAGCGGGGCATGACGTCGTCATGTCCCGCTTTTTTTCAGTCGGCTATCCATTTCAGCCGGCCATCCACCGGGGAATCTCCGACATGAGGTATAGGGTTATTCCAAGTGATATGATTGAAAAATAAATCTTGATCAGTGTCTGATACGTTTTTTGCTTCACGCATACTATGGTGGAAGCTATGAGATAAGCGATGACCGACACGCCTTCCACTATATAAGACCAAAGTGGAAATGCCCTGAGATAAAATACGCATATAAGATATACAGCTATCGCAGGCACCAGCAGCCAGAAACATCTCAGCAATAGCGTTTCATCTACAATTCTCTTTTGATAAGGATTGATGTTCATAATAGTTTGCTTTTTAAGATTGTGTTTAAGAATAGAATGCACAAATAGCCAATCAGTTCACGGCTTTATGGATTTTTCGTAATGATGTCATCCTTTCTTACGGCATCAGGCGTATGGATTGCGTTGCCCACTCAATCTGAATCTTGAAGTCGAAATTTGAGAAAGTTGTAATAATCAAAGATTTTTCGTAAAAAACTTGTTTGGAACCGAACCAAACGCCCCTCAAGGACGTTTCTTTTTTAAAATATAAAGAAACCTTAAAAAGTATGAATTATGGATACTAATGAAAAAAAACAGGAGATAGAGAACAAGGCTTTCCAGGAAATGAGAGAAGAAGGCCGTCTTAAGGAAGAGGGACGCCTCCGCAAAGAGGAAGGCACCAACCGCAGCAGCCGTCTGTGGATCTGGCTCGGAGTCCTCGTGCTGGTATTTATCCTCATCTACTGGCTCTTCGCCATCGGAACATTCGGTGACCTCCAGAACTGGTTTAACGGATGATAAACTTCTACTGCTTTTGAAAAAAGAATTCGGCAGGAACTGTATGGCAGTTGCCGACGAGAGCGAAAGCTTGACTATAAAAATGAAAGATGCGTGCTTGATGGCACGCATCTTTATTAGTTTTCCATATCTTATTCCCCGTTATAGCTTTCCCTGATCGGCATAAGAATAATAACCGTTCACAGTAATCACTACGTGGTCGAGCATGCGGATGTCCATTGAGCGGCAGGCTTCGTGGAGTTTGCGGGTGATCTGGTCGTCCTGAGGAGATGTGAGCAGGTTGCCCGACGGGTGATTGTGGCACATTGCCAGGCCGGTGGCGTTTTCAAGAAGAGCGCGCTTGATGATCATCTTGCAGTCGAACACGGATGCCACCGCGCTGCCGCTTGTGGCCTTGAATTCCTTCACCACCTCGTTGCGGTTGTTGAGAAGCAGAACCCATATTTCCTCATGGTCGAGATTCGCGATGCGCGGACTCATTCTCTCGTAGATGCTTTTTGAAGAGTGGATGCGATGGGGCTTGTCGGAATTCTTCTCGACCGACTCCCGCTGGTAGCGGCGCATTATTTCCATTATGGCCTCCACCTGAAGAGCCCTTGTCTTGCCGATGCCTTTGGTGAGCATCAGTTCCTCGCGTGAGCGGCGTTCAAGAGTGAGCAGCGAATTGCCGTTGTCGTTCATCAGTTGGCGGCAGAGGTCGGTGATGGGCATTCCCGGCTGACCTACCCGCAGGATGAGGGCGAGCAATTCGGCAGTGGTTAGCGACTGGATGCCGTGGGCGAGAGCGCGTTCCTGTGGCCTCTCATCTTCATTCATGGCCTTTATGGTGACAGGTCTCCGCGTCGTGTGGGCAACGGGCTCATGAGCTTCCAGTCCGAAGTCTTCCCGCTTCATTTCCCCTTTCTCATTTTTATTTCCTGCTGCTCGTCGCGTCCGTGGCGAAGCAGTATCTTCCAGATGTAGGCCCGGAGGAATCCTGTGCCGTAGCCGAATAACTGCACCATCGAGGCAGCAAGAGCCATCGTTCCGACCTTGAGGCTATGCGTCGACGCTATGGCTGAGAACCAGAGCGCGAGTATATACACACCGAGAGGCAACAGACACCATGGCGTAAGGAATATCGCTCCCAATATCATTGCGATGACGCCCAGCACGAACACAGCGGGTGCCCAGTGAACGAGTTTCATGCTTCCCGGATACAGCAGCTGAAGCGTGATGCGCGACATGCCGAATACGTGCACCTGACGCCAGAATTTGGCAAGAGTGCCGCGCCGCTTGTGGTAAACTTTCACTTCGCGTATCAACTGCGGCGAGTAGCCCGCCAGCCGTATGCGCGTCGACATGTCGATGTCTTCGCTGAACATCTCGCGGAATCCGCCGACATTCCGGTAGACTTCGCACGAGAAACCCATGTTGAAAGTGCGCGGCACGAACTTCTCCATCTGCACCTTGCCGCCGCGTATGCCGCCAGTGGTGAGAAATGAAGTCATGGCGAAATTGATCGCCTTCTGAGTGTCGGTGAAGCTGTCATGCGCGTCGTCGGGCCCTCCGAAGCAGTCGGCCCACTGTGAGCCTAGGGCTTTCCGCAGGCTCGCGATGTAGTCGGGTGGCAGGATGCAGTCGGAATCGACGAATACGAAGTAGTCGCCGCTGGCATGCTCCATCCCGTAGTTGCGTGCAGGGCTTCGTCCTTCGTTGTCTTTGTAAAAATATTGCAAGGCGACAAGCGGGGCATACGCCTCCGCTTCCGCCTTGCATGTCACGGTGCTTCCGTCTTCCACAATCACAATCTCAAACCCCCGGTCGGTCTGCTTTGCCAGACTTTCCATGAGTTCCTTGACTTCGTCAGGCCTGTTGTATACAGGCACGATGATTGAGAAAAGACCGGAATACATAGAATAAACTTATAATCGTATAAACTTATAAACTCATAAACCTCAAATTTTGCCTTAAGGCAAAATTTGAATTTACGCCTTCACGCGGCCAACGTAGCTGCCGTCGCGGGTGTCGATTTCTACGATCTCACCCTCGTTGATGAAGAGGGGCACGCGGATTTCAGCGCCGGTCTCTACAGTGGCGGGTTTCAGTGTGTTGGTAGCGGTGTCGCCCTTGAGGCCCGGTTCGGTGTAAGTGATCTTGAGTTTGGTCTTGATCGGCATCTCGGCGAAGAGAACGGTGTCGGTGGATGCGTCGCGCACCACTTCCACTGTGTCGCCTTCCTTCATGAAGTCGGCGCCTGTAACGAGGTCTTTCTTGATGGGCACCTGATCGTAAGTCTCGTTGTCCATGAAGATGTCGTCGGAGCCATCCTGATAGAGATACTGATAGGGGCGGCGTTCTACGCGTACATCCTCAAGCTTCTCGCCGATGTTGAAGCGGCGTTCGAGCACGCGGCCGTCTACCACGTTTTTGAGTTTTGTGCGCATGAATGTGTTGCCCTTGCCGGGTTTCACATGGAGGAATTCGATCACGAAATAGAGCTGTCCGTCGAGGCGGATGCAAGTTCCGTTCTTGATGTCTTGAGCGTTCATCATATCTTTTGAAGTTTTAGTATTTGCTTTTGGAATGCAAAATTACAAAAAAAAACGTATTATTTAGGTATCCAACGGCGTAAAAGATATTTTTTAATCATGTTTTTGTGAAAAATCCCCGTTTTTTTTGGCTATATCAAAGGAATTTCCTAATTTTGCACTCCGAAAGGGAATATTGTCTGCTGCTCGCTTCCGCGGCGGCGTATTTTTTCACGATAATTAATTAAAACAACATTACGATATGAAAAGAACATTCCAGCCTTCCAACCGCAGAAGAATCAACAAGCACGGCTTCCGTGAAAGAATGGCTACAGCCGACGGCCGCAAGGTCCTCGCTCGCCGCCGCGCGAAAGGTCGCTACTCTCTGACTGTTTCCGACCACATCGCAAGCAAATAATCCGGCATAGTCGGGATTAATGCATCTGCAAAGATTAAAGGGATAAAGCCTTTCGGCTCTATCCCTCGTTTTTTTA
>JAUNFY010000025.1:14839-34673 GCA_030524805.1 Bacteroidales bacterium
ATGCTTCGTTTTATGGATATGCTTCGTTGAATGATTGTCTCATGAGGATGAAAAGAATCATTACTGCCAAAAAGCACAATATGTCGAAGATATTCTTGAAGATTCCCGCTTTGTGCTTGAATTTTTCAGAATATTTGTCGCTCCTTTTGATCATGTTCAAGATCATGCGACTTATGGGCAGGCACATGCCGATAAGGCAGATTCCTATTATATAGTAAGTATCCATCTTTCCTTGATAATTATATGTAATGTAACAACTTCGATGTGTGGAAGGTTTGAAAAGACCTCATATATGATATGAATCCGGCTGCGTGTACGCAAGATGTTCGGTATAAAAAGATAATGGAGATAAGCAATCTCTTATCTCCATTATTTTTATGTGGCCTCTTTTCGGCAGCCTTCGCTGTGAAGTCGGTGGTGTCAGAGGATGTAGTTGTTGATTGAGATGAAGTTGTTGAGGAAGCAGGTGGAGGTGTGGTCGGGGATGATGTTGTTGTGAGAGGTGACCACGCAGACGAGAGTCCAGAGGATAATGAGCAGGAGCATGATGGAAGTGTATTTCAGCACCTTGTTGAGTTTCTGGCCGTCGTAGATGAACAGCGCTTCCATAAGGATGACATACCATACCGTTACCACAACATATCCGATCCACGACCACGAAGGGAGAGCCTTGTGGAAAGCGAATACGAGAAGCGCAGCTCCTATAACGTAGAAGGCGATGTAGGCGATTTTCATTGTCTTCACTCCGAAAATCACGGCTTTGGTGCGCTTACCGACCTTTTTGTCGTCGCGGACATCTCTTACATTGTTTACTGTCAATACATTGTCTGCCAGCAATCCCACACCGATCGAAGTGAGAAGCGCCATCTGCCACATCGGTCCGATATGGTTGGCTGCGAGGCCGCCCGTCCAGTTGCCACACTGCATGAACGCCGTGAGAGTGACCGGAACCACACCGTAGAAGATTATCACGAGTTCATCGCCAAGGCCGTGATGCGACAGGGGCCATGGGCCTGCGCTGTAGGAATAGGCCGCTAT
Source organism: Bacteroidales bacterium (assembly GCA_030524805.1). GTDB lineage: Bacteria > Bacteroidota > Bacteroidia > Bacteroidales > Muribaculaceae > Lepagella. Next base: position 15,878 of record JAUNFY010000025.1, read on the forward strand.
CACTATTATTATGCCGACCGGAATGAGCCACAGTCCGCCCCAATGAATAAGACAGCAGCCGAGGGCGCAGTCGATGGCTGTCAGCACTAACATGAGTCGTTTCATGCCCTGCGGTGAGATGTCTCCTTCGGTGACTCCCCGCCGGAATCCCTGGCGTCCTTTCTTGTCTATTCCGTTTTTGAAATCAAAATATTCATTGGCGAGATTACTTACAATCTGGGCGAGAAGAGCGAAAAGCAAGCACAATAAAGCGGCCTGCCAAATGAAACAGCCGTAAGCCAGCGCTACAGCGCATCCGGCCAATACTCCGGCCACACTGACCGGAAGGGTTCTCAGCCGCAAGGCCTCTATCCATGGTTTTATCTTCATATCGAAGGTTGTTGTTGTCAAGTTTTAACAATTCGAATGCAAATTTAACAAAAACTATCCTAACCATGAAATTTAAATGATAAAAATTTGTAATATTTTTGAAATAAATGTGCAAAAACCGTGATAGGGGGCTGAAATCGGCGTGGAACGCGCTTTCTAAGCCGTAGATTAGAAGAGCTCAATATAAAAAACAAACTCAATTTTGACGAACAAAAATTGAGTTTGAAATGATTTTGCAATAATTTTGCATCAATCTAACGTTTCTTACTGAAGAATTCGGTCATGAGCGCCGAGCACTCATCGCTCAACACTCCGGTGGTGACTTCTGTCTTGGGATGGAGCGGACTTTTTCCGCCGTAGAAACTTCTGAAACCTCTTTTGTCGTCGTCAGCACCCCATACCACACGTGCCAGGCGCGCCCATCCGATTGCTCCGGCGCACATGTAGCAAGGTTCGATGGTGACGTAGAGCGTGCATTCCGGCAGTACCCGACCGCCGAGATTGGCCTGTGCGGCCGTGATGGCAAGCATTTCGGCGTGGGCAGTGACGTCGGTGAGCCGTTCCGTCTGGTTGTGGCCGCGCCCGATTATCTTGTTGTTGCACACCACAACGGCTCCTACGGGCACTTCATCTTCCGTCATGGCGCATTCAGCTTCGCGAAGCGCCTCGCGCATCCAGTAAGCGTCGTCGAATATCATGACTCACCTCCCGCTTTCAATGCCACTTTCTGCATCAGCCACCTCGGGGTGGAAGTGGCGCCGCAGATTCCTATGCTTCCCGCTCCCTTCAGCCAGTCGGGATTCAGTTCTGTCTCGTCGGTGATCAGAAACGTGTTGGGGTTTACGTCGCGGCATTGCGCATAGAGCACTTTGCCGTTGCTGCTCTTGGCACCGCTTACGAAGAGAATCACGTCGTGGCTTGCCGCAAATTCCCGCATCTTGGGCATACGGTTTGCCACCTGACGGCATATCGTGTCGAACCATTGGAACGAACCCTCCGTCTTGCGCCGGCGAATCTCAGCCACAATCTCCTGAAATCCTTCTATCGACTTGGTGGTCTGCGAATAGAGCCAGATGTCGCGCGACAGGTCAAGATTGTCGAGGTCGTCTTTGTGCTGGATCACTACTGCCTGCCCATCGGTCTGCCCCACGAGGCCGTTGACCTCCGCATGTCCTGGTTTGCCGTAGATGATGATAAGAGGTTTTTTGCCATCCTCGGATGAGGTTGTAAGCGTTTTGGAATGGGCGTCTTTGATTCGTTTCTGAAGTTGGAGCACCACGGGGCATGTGGCATCGATGATCTCGATGTTGTTGCGTCGTGCGGTCTCGTAGGTCGAAGGGGGTTCGCCGTGGGCGCGGAGCAGCACTTTCACGTTGTGAAGTTTGCCGAATTCCTCATGATCCACGGTGATCAGTCCCTTGTTGCGCAGGCGTTCCACTTCTCCGGCATTGTGCACTATGTCGCCGAGGCAGTATAGCACGCCCGTGCGTTCGAGTTCCTCCTCGGCTTTTCTGATGGCAGTGGTCACTCCGAAGCAGAATCCGCTGCCGCTGTCTATTTCGATATTAGCCACGTGTGATGATTTTCTTATATAGGTTGAGAAGCACATCCATCTGTTGTTCGCGTGTCATGCGGTCATTGTCGAGCACAAAAGCGTCATCGGCTTTTCTAAGAGGCGACTCCTTTCTGGTGGTGTCGATATGGTCGCGCTCCTTGATGTTGGCGAGCACCTCTTCGTAGTCGGCTGCCACACCTTTGGCGGCGAGCTCGTCGAAACGGCGCTTCGCCCTCACTTCCGGACTCGCGTCGACGAATACCTTCATCTCGGCATCCGGGAAGACGGTGGTGCCGATGTCGCGTCCGTCCATCACGATGCCTTTCTCCTTGCCATATTGCTGCTGAAGGCCTACCAGATAATGGCGCACCTCCGGAATTACCGCCACCGGGCTCACCCATGAGCTGACGAACATCCCGCGGATTTCGCTTTCCACGTCCTCTCCGTTGAGAAGAGTGTGCTGGGTGCCGTCGGGCTGCAGACTGAAGGAAATGTTGATGTGAGGAAGATTCCTGACCAGGGCATCCCGGTCCACTTCCTTGCTTGCTTCATCGGTCATGCCGTTGCGGATGGCAAAGAGGGTAGTGGCGCGATACATCGCGCCACTGTCCACATATACGTATCCGATTTCTTTTGCGAGCTGCTTGGCCATGGTGCTTTTGCCGCTCGAACTGTATCCATCGATTGCTATGGTTATCATTTTCAAGTTTGGGTTTGAGGTGTAGGATTGTTTGCTCCTGACCTTTTCGCTACATGAAGTTTACTTTTTTGATCTTTTCCTCACCATCTTCAATACCTGTGCCGTGCGTGCGGGCAGATACATCTTGAGCCAGCCTTTGCCTGCGGGGGTATAGAGCGGGTCGGGAGTGGTGAAATGGTGCACGCTGTCGTCGACGAGGCCAAATCCGCCGAATTCCTTGGCGTCAGAGTCGAGCACCACCTCATATTCTCCTGCAGGAGCAAGGAAGCCGTAGCCGTCAAACGATTTGTTCGGGCTCCAGTTGAATACGAAGATGAGGTCGCCGCGCTTGAATGCGAGAATCTGGTCATCGTCTTTCTCCCAGAGTTTTTCCACCGGTTTTGCCTGGAAATTGTATTGTTTGTCGACTATGCCTATCATGGCGTTGTCGAAAGCGTTGAGGAACTTGTATTTCAGGTCTTCGCGGTCTACGAGATCCCACTGGCGGCGTGCGTACTTATAGCTCCAGCCGTTGCCTTCGCGCGGGAAGTCGATCCATTCCGGATGGCCGAACTCGTTGCCCATGAAGTTGAGGTAGCCGCCGTTGATGGAGGCCAGTGTCACGAGGCGTATCATTTTGTGGAGCGCCATGCCGCGCTCTACCGTATAGTTGTTGTCGCCAACCATCATGTGCCAGTACATCTCCTTGTCGATGAGGCGGAAAATGATGGTTTTGTCGCCCACGAGGGCCTGGTCGTGGCTTTCGCAGTAGGATATGGTCTTCTCGTCGGCGCGTCGGTTGGTAAGTTCCCAGAATACGGAAGTCGGATGCCAGTCTTCATCTTTCTTCTCCTTGATCATCTTGATCCAATAGTCGGGAATACCCATGGCCATGCGGTAGTCGAAACCGATGCCGCCCGCCTCATACTTCACGGCCAGCCCCGGCATGCCGCTCATTTCCTCGGCAATCGTGATGGCGTGTTTGTTGACCTGATGTATCAGCAGGTTGGCCAGGGTGAGATATACTATGGCGTTCTTGTCCTGGCCGCCGTCGTAGTAGTCCTGATAGCCTCCGAAGGCTTTGCCGAGACCGTGGTCGTAATAGAGCATTGAAGTCACTCCGTCGAAGCGGAAGCCGTCGAAGTGGTATTCCTCCTGCCAGAATTTGCAGTTGCTGAGAAGGAAATGCAGCACTTCGTTCTTGCCGTAGTCGAAGAGGAGCGAGTCCCATGCCGGATGCTCGCGGCGGTCGCCCTTGTTGAAGTAAAGGTCGTAGCTGCCGTCGAGGCGTCCCAGACCTTCCACTTCGTTTTTCACTGCGTGGCTGTGCACGATGTCCATGATCACGGCTATGCCCATCTCATGCGCGTCGTCGATGAGGCGTTTAAGCTCGTCGGGAGTGCCGAAACGGCTTGATGCGGCGTAGAAACTGCTGACGTGGTAGCCGAATGAGCCATAATAAGGATGCTCCTGTATGGCCATTATCTGAATGGCGTTGTAGCCGTCGGCCGCGATGCGAGGCAGTACCTTGGTGCGGAATTCATCGTAAGAGCCCACTTTCTCCTCCTGCTGAGCCATTCCTATGTGGCATTCGTAGATGAGGAGCGGTTTTGTGTCGGGCACAAATTCTTTGACCTTGAATTTATAAGGACGTTTCGGAGCGTAGACCTGAGCGCTGAATATCTTGGTCTTCTCATCCTGCACCACTCTTGTGGCATAGGCCGGGATTCTTTCTCCCTGGCCTCCGTCCCATCTCACGAGCATCTTGAAGAGGTCGCCGTCGTGGAGCTGGTCGGCATCAAGGCGTATTTCCCAAGCGCCGCCGTCGAGTTTCTTCAGCTCGTAATCAGCCGAAGGGGTCCATCCGTTGAATGTTCCGATGAGGGTTATTCCGGTGGCGTTGGGGGCGTATTCGCGGAAAATCCATCCATTCTTGTCTTTGTGAAGTCCGAAATATTTATAAGCGTTGGCAAAATCGCTGAGGTTCCCTCCTGTGCCGGAGGTTATTTCTTCGAGTTTCTTTCTCACGTCTTCGTGACGCCCTACTATCGCTGCCTCGAACGGTTCGAGCCAGGGGTCGTTGCGAAGGATTTCTAATTTTTTCTTGCGAGCCATTATGGTATTGGGTTTATGTAATTATTTCTTGTCAAGCTGATTGTTTTGTTTGTCAGGCGAATAGTTTGCGTATCTCGGTGCGCAGACGCTCAGCGTTTTCATCGCCGTGCTTGAGGGCGGCGACCACGCCGTTGATATATTCATCTGAATTGGAGAATCCGAGCATCTTCGGGGCGCAGCTGCCCGTGAGCAGTGGCTTATGGTTGAAGACGCGCAACACTCCCTCATAGTTGCCGCTCTGGAGCATCTTCCGAAATTCGGAGCGCAGTTTGTCGAACACCTCGCGCGGGCGAAGCTTCTTTATCAGGCTTTTGATGTGGAGCTCGAGAGCGGTGATGCATGTGAATCGGGCGTCGATCTTCCGTTCCACGTCGCGTTTCATGCGGTGGCGGGTGTGTTGCAGGGCCTGATCGTCAATCATTTTCTCGAATTTCTCCATCACTTCCTGCCTCACAGCCTTGACTACCTTTTTTGCGTTTTTACCTCTTATTATCGCCATCGTCTCAACAACGCCCGGGGCGAGAAAAATGTTTTCCACTTCAGCCACTTCTGGCACCAGGATATGCTTCGCGCGCAGATATCCCACTTCCTCATCGCTGCGGCGGTCGCGGTCGACGAGGCCATAGCTTTCAATGTGGTGCATGGAGCGAAGCGAGAGCATGGTGCGGGTGGATTCTATCACTTTGTCGCAACTTCCGAGAGGTTTGACGGTGAATTCCGGGAAGACCATGCTGTAGAGGCGTATGTCGATGCTGTGGGCAGCGTCGCCTTCGGTGAAGAGCACCGGTCGGCGGCTCCCCATCATCTGCAGGAATATCTCGTCGGGGAGGTCGCCGTTAGTGATCACCTGATAGTCCCATGTGTGGGCGGCGGCATCGTAGTCCTTGATCCAGATGGCGGTGCTTCGGTTTTGCCGTGTCGCGAAGTTGGCGTCGTTGGTGTCGTAGACAAACCTGCAGTCGCGCCGTGTGCGTTCGATGCGGTCCCAAAGCACTCCCACTGCCGTGGGATGCAGGAAAAGGGTAGGGGAGTCGACCAGGATGAGAGCGTCTTTCGGGGCGAGGATGGTTGCGGCAGTGTAGTATAGTCCGGCTTTCTCGCCTCGGCTCAACGATTTCAGTCCGATAGCATCTTTGCCTGAGCGGTTGAAGATGCGCACCTGGCCGTCATGGATTTCTATGGTGTTGCCCGGGAAAGTGTCTTCCCATATATCTTTCACCATAGCGAACCTTTCGGCTTCATCGTCTTGCGCAAGAGTGCCGATGAGTTGCCGGAGCGGTTCGGCGACTACTCCGGGCATGCCGCCGCTCACGGCCGAGAGGCCGTAGGCGTTTTCTTCGTTGAGATGCAGTATCTCATTCATGAAAAGCGACTTGCCGCTGCCGTTTCCGCCCAGCAGCACGTAGATGCGTGCCTGCCGCAGGTTTCTTGCCGCAGGCATGTTGTCTTTTCCGCATTCGGGCAACACTATCGTCTTCATCGGCTCTCGTTTTTTTCTACGGGCGCCTGCTTTTCCTCCGGTGGGCGGGGGAGATGCAGGCGCTTTCCGTATCATTCATTTTTCAGCGCGCTGATGCGTGCGATGTATTTCCCGATGATGTCAAATTCAAGATTCACCTTGGTTCCTGCCTGAATACGGCAGAAGTTGGTGTGGTCGTGAGTGTAGGGAATGATGGCCACCCTGAAACTGTCGGCCTCGGAGTCGCATACGGTGAGAGAGACTCCGTTGACCGTGATAGAGCCTTTTTCTACAGTGACATATCCTTTTTCGGCCAGCTCAGGTTTGAAATCATATCTGAACGAGTAGTACCAGCTTCCGTCGAGGGGTTCCACTCCGGTGCAGATGGCAGTGGTGTCGACATGGCCCTGCACTATGTGGCCGTCGAGACGTCCGTTCATTTTCATCGACCGCTCGAGATTCACAAGCGAGCCGGGCTGCAGCTCACCGAGGTTGGAGCGGTCGAGCGTTTCCTGCACGGCGGTCACGGTGTATGTGCCGTTGTCGGAAATGCTTACCACTGTCAGGCACACACCGTTGTGGGCCACCGACTGGTCAATCTTCAGTTCGTCGGTGAAAGAGCATTTCATTGTAAGGTGCACGTTGGTGCCTTCTCTTTCTATGCCGACCACTTCGGCTGCTTCTTCTACTATTCCTGAAAACATGGTTTTGATGAATTGAAAATTAAGAAATGGTCAATGATTGTCGCTGTCTTATTTGCCGAAGAGGTTCCAGAGGGCGTCGAGCGCTGAGCTGGAATCATTCTTTTCCGACGATTTCTGCTGCGTGGTGCCGGTCTTGTTGGTGCCGGTTTTGGTCATCTTGAATCCCATGCAGATGCCGTCGTATTGTTTCAGCAGTTTGTCGGCTGCAGAGGCCATCTTGCTTCCGCTGATGGTGGCTGCGAAGGAGATGATGGTCTTTATCTTGTCGGCATCAAACATCAGGTTGAGCGAATTGCCGGTCTTCTCCACGTAGGCATCCATGCTTCCGAAACTGAAACTGCCGAAAGCGGTGAACTTAAGGGTGAAGATTCCTTTTTCCTTCACTTGGATAGTGCCTTTTAGTGCTATTTTCTTGAAAGCGAGCGAGAAAGTGTTGTCTGAGGCGTTGACGGTGAAAGTCACGTTATTCAGACCGTATTTCTTGTAGTATTCGTTGAGCTGCGATTCCACCGCGCCTGCCACTGCAAGTCCGCCGGCTTTCTTCAGCATGTTGTCTGATTTGAATGAGACTGCGCTGCCGTTTGATTTCCATTCTCCTGAAATGTCGGCCACAGTGAGGTCGCTTTTCCCAAATACTCCTTCCACGATGTTGCCGATCGCACCGCCTGCACCTCCCAGGATGTCCTTGAGATCGGGAGAGGGAAGAGGGGAGGCCTGCATGGAGCCTGCGGTTGCAAGCGCCGCTACGGCTGCAAGAATTTTGAGATTCTTTCTGTTATTCATTTTGTAGATCTTAGATATTTCCAATCCCAAAATTAATGAAAAATCCCGTACTTACCAAATGAAGTTGTCTAAACTTTCTTGCCGGAGCTAAAAAAGTTTAGACAACTTCAATATTGCAGACGGTTGATGAAGAGGATCTATAATCAATAGTCGTAGTCGAGCGAGAGCTGGTCGACGTAGAGCACCGACGAGTTGGAGCCGGTGAAGTAGTCGCCATATTTGGAGCTGGCGCAAGTCACCATGATATAGCTTGGCCGGATAGATGTCGACCTGTATTTCACTTCGATCTCGAACTCCTCGTAGGCGTTCATGGACGAGCCCCGTTCCAACTGACCGTAACCGATGACGTAGCTTGCGTTTTTGTCGAAGAGCTGCCGGTTGGCGGGATTGGTGCGAATTTCGTAGGGAGCGGTCCAGTCGGTGAGTGCGATATAGATCGAGCAGGTGTCGGGGCGTCCTTTCAGATATTCCATCTCCTTGCTGCTGTAGTTTATCTCGCCCGAAGTGTATTGATAGTAACCGCGTAGTTTTGTCGGACGCACGGTCCATGGGCGTCCGAAGTCAAGCACCCCGTTGGTGCCGTCGGTGCGTACGAAGCGGCCGGTGAATATTGATCCGGCAGCCAGCTTGCCGATGCCTGCTATGCCCTTGAATTCAGTCTTCAGTTCTGCCGACTGTCCGGACAGGCCGTCGGGCACATAATCTGAAGGCGACACATTAGCTTCGCCAAGGGTTGTGGCCCCTTTGTTGCCGGTGTCCCAGAACTGGGTGCCACCCTCGCTCCAGGGATTCCAGACCTTGCCGTCTTTCCACCATTGGTCGAAGTCGCCGTCGGGCAGTATCTCGGTGGCTTGCGTCGTGACGGTTATCTCGTTGCCGATGTTCTCCCCGCTGCGTGCTCGCACTATGTATTCGGTGAGAGGTTTCAGATGCTTTATGCAGCAGCTGAACGCACCCTCTTTGGCCGTGATGTCGGCGCGTGGCACTTCAATCCATTCCATGCTGTCGGCTTCCCTGTATTCGAAGTAGTTGTCGGCATCGGCGGGTCCTTCGCCGTAAGCCCACACCACCATGCTCCAGGGGTCGACGGCGGAGGTGGCTACAATCTGTTCGGTGCGTTGGGCATATATGGTCCAGTCTTCGGTGCGTCCCCAGGCCGTGACTTCAATACGGCGCGGAGTGGAGAGGTCGATTGTGGATCCTGCCTGATAGTCGGGTGAGAGTGTCGTGATGCTTTGCGGACCGAGTTTGATCGAAGTGATGAGGAGTTTCTTCAGGTCGGCGTTCATCGGCACGTTCACGATCACACGGCGACCTACGGCATCGAGGATGGTCTCGCCTATCTGGCCTTCTACGGTGAAAAACCGGTCGATGTCCTGCACTGCGGAAATCATCCACTGATAGTTTTGAAATCGGCTGAGTTCCACTGTTATCGGAACGCTCAGGTCCCATGTTCCCTCAAGCAGATCCTTGTCGGAAACGGCATCGGGCGAATATTTGAACTCGGTGAATCTTACGGCACGTATGTCGGTTTGTTCGTCGAGATAAACAACAGCTGTGAAATCGGTGGAGTCGATGCGAGCAGGCTGCAGCTCACCCTGTGCTTCGAGAGCAAGGATGTTCTGTGGCAGACGCGGATAGGGAATATCGTTTTCAATACATCCCGATATGGCGGTGGCCAATGCCAGGAGTATGATGTATATTGCGCTATATGGAGTGGGTCTTCTCATTTTTCATCAGATTATGATAGAGGCGCCGAAGTTTATGTTGAAAATGTTGAAGCGGAAGTTGATGCCGCTTGTGAAGCGGTTGCCGCTTTCCTCTCCGTTTTCCCATTGCTTCTCGTTTTGCAGATGGAAACCGAAGATGCCGAACGAGAGGTTGAAAGCGGCGTTTTTCATCACCATGATGCTCACGCCGGGCGAGTAGTTGATGTTGAAACTTTCGGTGCGGGTGCGGGTGTCTTTCATCTCGCCGTTGAAGGGTCGCACGAAATGTCGGTTGCCCGATCCGGCTGCTATCTCCACTTCATTGAAAACGGCGAATCGTCCGCGGCGGCTCAGACCGAAATACTGCTGGAGGAATATGGCAGCCTGAAACGATTCGGAATTGTATTTGATGTCGTGAAGGTTGAAGTTCATGTCCTCGTCGATGTCAACCTTGAAATTGTCGATGCCGATTTCCCCCTTTGTGAAAGCAAGCCTTACGCCGGCACAGATGTTGCTTCGGAAGAAGTAGCTCACGGAGGGTTTGATGCTGTAGATTATTCCGTTGATGTCGATATCCTTCATCAGGGAGAGAATCTCGCTGTCTTCGGTGCTGAGTTCGCCATAGTTGGCCGAGAGGCTGATGTGCCATAGTCCGCGAGGGTATATGAGCCAGTTGTAGAGTTTTCGGTCGTAGCGTCCGAATCTCTTGGTCTTCAGGGCCATGGGAATGGAGTCGCCGCGCCAGAAAGTTTTTTCGTTGATGTCGGGAACGTTGGCGCGTGTGTTGGCTGCGGGTTCCGGTGTCCCGTCGGGCACCCATACGTAGTGTCCGCCGGAGCCTTCCTCAGGCTGGAGGTCCCATATCGAGCGAAGGGTGGTCAGGGTGTCGGCCGGAGTGGTCCGGGTTTCTTCATATCCGGTCTCGTCGAACACGTAGACTCCGCGTCCGGGTTCTGCGGTTTGCCGGTCGTCGCTGATATATACGCCTTGTCCTGTTTCCGTGGACTGTATGTCGTCGCCTATGTATACTCCTCGACGTGGAGCAGTCGTTTCAGTTTCGTCGTCGATGTAAACTCTTGGTCCGGTGTATTCTTCTTCCGGCTCCTCGGTGGATTCATAGCCGTATTCTTCTCCATATTCTTCCCGATATGGTTCGGAATTTGCGGCACTGCTGTTATTTTTCTTGCCCTTTCTTTTCACCACAGTCTGGTTTTTCACGGGCTGGCTGTCGTCTTCGTCCTGCCTTTTTCTTGCGTCGAGAGCTTCCTGAGCCTCAAGCAGTTTGATGGCTGTCTCCGAAAGTTTGGTGGCTGTCTTGCTCAGCTCGCCAAACGATTCTATCAGGCCGCGGGTGGCATTGGAGAGCACTGTGTCTTTGGGCTCCGGTTCTGGCACTCCGTTTTCAGAGGCATGAATGCCGGAAGCGGTCAGCATCATGGCTATTGCTATGACGATGCGGGTGTGTAGATGGCTTCTTCTTTTCATGGCTTATAAATAGAATGACAACCCGAAGGAAATTGAAAAGAGGTTTATCTTGAAGATGGCCGACTGGGTTTTCCGGTTGGCCTCATATATCTGGTCGGTGAGTGTCTTGACATGGTTGTATTCCAGGCCGAGCACGCCTACGTTGACTTCGAGCGCGGCGAAGTTGTTGAGGAATACCGACATTCCCGGGGCAACGCCCACTCCGACGTTGATGCTCCGCTCATAGTTGCCGCTGAGCTCCTCGCCGAGGCCGGTCATGAGTTTCGACTGCCCTCCGCCGACTTCAAGCTGCGTTTCGGTGAAGATGGCGAAGCGTTTCGACTTGCCGAGCGAGAAATAATTGCGGAGCACAGCGATGCCGTAGTAGCTGTGCGACAGGCGGTAGAGATGGTCGATGTTGTAGCTTGTCTCAGGGTCGAGCACAAAATCGGCGGTTTCAAGTTTGGTGAGGTTGCGGTTGTAGCCGAATTTGCCGCCGGCTGCCATGTCGTTTTTGAAGGTGAAGAGCAGCATCGGCGATACCTTCAGGCTATATGTGTCGCCGTTGATGTTCTCAACCACCAGAAACTGGTAGTTGTTTTGAGTCGACTGACTGTATGAAACGCTTACGCCTGTGATCCATTGCCCTTTAGGCACGAAGCATACCGATTCGAAGTCGGGTTCGAATTCCTCGGCTTTCAAGTCGGCTGCGGAGACGCCAGCCATGGCAAGAATCATTATCAGCAATATGGTCAGGTTCTTCATCTTTCTGATTCATTTGATGGGCGACGGCGAGGAGAAAATCGTGCCGTCGAAATCAAAATAAATGCAAAAGTAGTAAATTATTCCAATATTACCATGAAAAATGCGCAATAACTTCAAATCTTATTCCTTTTTGGCCTTTTTTTACTATTGTTGCTTCACGTTTATGACCAACTCGTTGAGATTAATTCCTGCCAAGGGGAATTATAGGGAGAATGAACCGCTTGATGCCCCGGGAGTGTGGATATACGTTCCGCAGATGCTTTTTTTGTGTCAATCTCTTGAACTCTACGGGTGTAAAATTGGTCAGATTGGGATGTTTGGGTCGATTTATTGAGAAAAAGGACCTTTATTTTGGATATTTTTATTAATTTTGCAAATAATTTATGAATTTGGGTAGGGAACATTATATCCATTTTAAAACAATAAAAACAACAATATGCCCAGAAGAAGAGATTTAAGATTTGGTTTTTCCCTGGCAACGGCCACGCTGATGGCCGCCGGTCTTGTCGGCTGTGCCGATGAGAATCCATGGGGCGGATCTTCCGATCGCAAAGGCAGCATCGACATCTCGCTGATTGCCGACAGCGACATCAAATCCGCAGCTCCTACTTTCATCAAGGATGACGACAACACAAGAGCGGAGGGCGACCCGAACGACCTGCATACTTACACCAACGTGCCTGCAGCCGAGGATTTCTCCATCAAACTGGAGAAAGTAGACGGATCGTACAGCAAAACGTGGACTTCACTGTCCGCTTTCAAGAAGGAGGCGGAAAATCAGTTTGTCACCGGAGCCTATACCCTCACCGCTTTCTATGGAGAGAAAGAAAAGACAGATTTCGGAAATCCATATTTCGAGACGTCGACCACTTTCACAGTGCTAGCCAACGAGACACAGAAACTTAATCTGAATGCCGGCCTGTGCAATTCGATGGTGAAAATCAATTTCACCGACGAGTTTGTCAATTATATGTCCGACTATTATGTAGGCATCCGCAGCGAGGGCCAGCCCGATGAGTTCCGGTATGCCTCAGGCGAATATCGCCCTGTGTTTGTGCAACCCGAAAATGCCAACCTCACGGTGCATTTCACTGCTAAAGACACCGGTCTCTCAGGTGCCAAGAGCCTCGGCCAGTTCATACCGCTGGCTAAGACATTGCATAATCTCACCCTCGATGTGCGTGTGGTCAACGGACACACCGGTCTCGGAGTGATTTTCGACGACTCGCTCGAGGAAGAGGATATCTTCATCGATTTGTCAGATGGTTTTGCCGACATGGCGAAGGCTCCGGTTATCTCATGCACCGGTTTTGAGAACGGCGCCACGGTCAATCTGCTCGAGGGCGCGGCAAGCCAGAGTGGTCTCGGAATGTCGGTGGTGGCTGAAGCAGGAATCGCTTCTGCCAAACTTACAGTGAAATCGATAGGGGCAGATCCGGCATGGGGAAGGGAAATCGATCTATGCAAAGCCACTCTGGCCCAGCAGCAGCAACTCGCCGAGGCCGGCATAAAGGCCGTTGGGTTCTTCACAAATCCCGACAAGGCTGCCAATATCGACCTCACGCAATATAGCCGTAGCCTGACCTCAGGCTCCTATAACATCTCGCTTGAGGTAGTTGACAAAAACAGCAATATCAGCGATCCCGCCGGAAAGGTGATTTTCGACCTCGATCCCATACGTTTCGAGAATGCGAATGGACGTGTGGCCTACGGATCATCCGACGCTTCGCTCACGCTCGACTACAATGGTCTTGACCCGATGGACATCATGTTCAAGTCGCCCGACACCAACGGCAACGATCAGGATGTGGTGATAACAAGTTGTGGCGAGACGCGTGCCTTCGACACCAAAAACTACACTTACGCGCTCATTCTTCCCTCCCCGGCCACTCAGAGGAAGGTTGAGGTGAAGGCTTACAACAAGAATACCGGCAGATTCTTAGGAACTTGCACTTTGGAACTGGATGCAGTGCCGGGTTATCAGATTTCGGCGATTGACGCCTTCAGCAAATTCGCTTACATGAAGGTTACGGCCGACAATCCTGCGTTGCTCGCCACCATCACCGAAAATATACGGCTTGACAACAGCAACCTCTTCATTTATTCGCGCGACACGGCCAACGGCATTCTGACGGTGACCGGACCGAAAGATGCTTCGGGCAATCCGACGGCTCTTACCCCCGGCGGTTCATATCCCTTCGACTACAGCATCTTCGCCGGCGACTTCAGCTACGGTAAGAAGAATTCTTTCGCAACGGAGAGCGAGCTGCCCATCCCTAACGGTGATTTTGAAAATCTGACAGAAACAATAAACACCACGATGAATCAAGGTGGAAGATGGACTATCACCAAAATCGGATCCAAATTTCAGACATCATTATCTATACTTATAAAAGAGCCGACAGGATGGTTCTCATCTAATCCTACCACGTGCAATCTCAGTGCAAGCAACGTAAACAGTTGGTATGTGATTCCTTCAGTATATAATACAACACTGACTTGGGAGTCGAATCAACCTGACGTCAAAATTATGGGTATGGGACAAAGCGCATATAAAAGCACAGCTGACATATACAAAAGTCTGTTAGCGAAAAGCGGAAGCAACGCCATGGTTATAAGGAATGTGGCATGGGATAATAATGGAAATGAAATTGAGTACAAGAAACAAACAGGCAATACTGAGTATAGTAATTATTATTGCTCTAACAAACCATCATCAATAGCCAATCGTACAGCCGGTTATCTTAAATTGGGATCAGCAAGTTCTGAGGGTGCATCTTTCAGTTCGCGTCCGACTTTATTAAAAGGATGGTTTAAATACCAACCAGACAATCAAGATCCTGATGAGAAAGGTTTAATATCTGTTAAATTACTTAACGGATCAGAAGTGATAGGTTCAGGAAGTATTGAACTTGGCTCACAAAATGAATATACAGAATTCAGTATTCCAATTACGTACGTTACCAAAACATTCGGTAAAAAAGCGACCTCTCTTCAGATTGCCATATATTCAAGCAATAAGACATCTGATATAAAGACAACTGATTATTGCAATAAAGAAGAATGTTGTTCACGAGGCGCCTCATTAACAGTTGATAATCTTACATTCGAATACAAGTAATCATGAGTAACAATATAATTTCGACAATAGTGGCAGGGGCAGTTATAATGTGTCTTTCCGGCTGCGAAAAGGAGTCGTTCTTCAATACCGATGATGGAGAAGGGCAGCTCAACTGCCGCTCGCTGAGTGTGGACTACATAAACAGCGGACGCGAGACCCGTGCCGGCGTAAATGTAGGCGATTTCACCGTCGATTTCATCAACGAGTCAAACACGGTGGTGAAAAGTTTCCTCTATTCCGAGATGCCGGAGGTGGTGTCGCTTCCGGTGGGAGAGTATACCATCCATGCCGAGTATGGCGACAATCCTGACGCCGAGTGGGACGCCCCATATTATATAGGTGAATCAAAAAACAAATTTACCATTCAGGCCGGCAAAATCACCGACAATGTCGACCCCGTGGAGTGCGAACTGAGCAATATCCGCGTAAGGGTGAACATCGACGACCTCGGTCTCGGCATTGTCGGCAACGATGCCAAAGTGGTGGTGCGTGCCGGCGACAGCGGTAGCCTGACATTCGACAAGACTACTGCCGACAAATCGGGATACTTCAAATATGTCACCGACAGCCGCACGCTGACGGCAACATTCTCCGGCACTGTCGACGGCGTTTATGTCGATGCCATCACGAGGGCATACGATGATGTTGCGAAAGGTAATTCCTACGTGATCAACTTCACCATCTCGCGCCCCGATGAACTTGAACCGGGCGACATCCAGATTGGCGATGACGACAACGACGGCATTCATGTGGATGCCTCCGTCAACGTGAAAGATGAAAACATCGTGATAGATCCCGATGACTCGGGTCAGGACGACGAACTGGTAGACGACATGCGTCCTGTGGAAGATCCGTCGACTCCCGGGGGCGGCGATGAACCTGGAGGCGGTGACGAGCCCGAGACTCCGGTCGTAAAGGGACCGAAGATTGAGATAAAGTCCGAAGGATTAGAACTCAATAAACAATGCAATGTAGATAAATTGATCGTTGGTCAAAACGACGAAGGTCCAATATATTATTTGGCATTTAATGTCGTAAGCGAAGCGGAAGGTGGATTGACGGAATTTAAAATTGTAATTGATTCAACTACTCTTACTCCTGAAGAACTTGAGAATGTTGAACTTTCCGATGAGTTGGATTTGATTAATCCCGGCGATTTGAAAGAAGCTTTGGAAGGTTTGGGATTCCCAACTGAAGAAAATGTTGCCGGTAAAAGTTTGTGCGAGTTTGATATAAGTCAATTTATCCCTTTACTTAATATGTTGGGGTCTGGAGTTCATTCTTTCAATCTCACGGTAACTGATGCTAATGGCACTACAACAGGAGCTATTATAATTGAAAATTAATAGTCACAACTCTAAATCAAGCATGAAAAGATGAAAAGATTTATTTCAAACATATTGACCGGAGTTGTGGGCGTGGCTTCTGCGGCTTGTCTCTGGAGCTGCTCCGATGAATCTCCGTTCGATGCTGATGGTGTGGGCACCGTGCATCTGCGCACTGTGGTCAACTCCATCACTACCCGTGCTGAAGATGATGCCGATGCCGCCGACCGCGATGAATATCTGCGCAGGAATTGCGTGGTGTATATATCCGGCGACGAGGGACTCGTATATAAGGAAAAAGGACTCGACAACGTGAATCCGTCTATACCGCTGAAGTCTGGGCACTACGTAGCTGAGGCTTGGTCGGGCGACTCGGTGACAGCATCGTTCGACAAGATGTTTTTCCGCGGTTATCAACCTTTCGACGTGACGAAAGGGAGCGAGAGCAATGTTGTGGTGAATTGCCAGATACGCAATGTAGTGGTGTCGGTCAACACTGCCTCTATCAATACCGAACTTATACAGGATTATAATATAAAGGTAAAGAATACGCGTGGCGACCTGGAGTTTGATACGTCAAATGCCGGAACCGACCGCGGTTATTTCATGATGCCTAACGGTGATTCCGATCTGGAATATGACATAGAGGTGGTAAGGATCGACGGACAGACGTTTACTAAATCGGGTAAGATCGAAAACGTGCAGTCCGCCCACCACTATATTCTCAATTTCACCTACGACAATATGGGCTCTACGGGCGGAAGCGCCGGCTATGTATTCTTCGAGATCAAGATCAAGGATGAGAATCTGAGTAATAGCGTTGTCACCGTGCCCTCGGCTCCTACTGTGTCGGGCGTGGATTTCGACGCCGATAAGCAGCTGGTGGCCTTGACAGATGAAAGCATTCCCGACGAGCTTGCTCTGAAGATATGTGGTTTCGGCGATGGCCTGGATGAAATCTCGATCGATCCCGGTTCCAATTTCGCTTTTAATGATGATGCGTCGACCTATCAGAAATCGTTGGAGAAGGGAATCAATATTATCAAGGCCTCAACCGATAAAACCGACAATTATCATCATGCCGGCATCACATGTGTGAATCCAAAATACAACGCCACAACCAATGTGTCTACGGCTTATCTGAAATTCTCTAAAGATTTCATCAGCCATCTTTCGGCACGCGACACTGAGCATGTCATCAATGTGAAGGTGACCGATGTGTCGCGCCGTACCACTGTCAAACCTATCCGCATAGCACGCGCCGATGCGGCGATAGCCTACGAAGACCCTGTGGTGTTGAAACCTTTGGACACCGATGCCAATCCTATGGCTGTTTCGGCTACATCCGCTTCGCTTACCTTCACTCTCGGCGATAGCTACGAGGGGCAGCCGGGTGTGGAATATCGTAAAGATGGAGATCCGGATACATCGTGGTCTTTTGTTGCGGCCAATGTGCCCGCTGCCGCTCCTCGGCGCGCGCCGTGGAAAGCACCAAGTTTGCAGTCTGTGACCATTACCGGACTTGAACCGGGCACCACATACCAGTATCGTGCTTGTTGCGGTGATTTCCATAGTGGAGATGTCTATACCTTGACTACCGAAGCTAAGTTTATAATACCCTATGCTGATATGGAAACATGGAATGCATTCACTATTGATGGTCAGAAAAATTGTACTTTGCCTGGAATTGATGCCGACGAATTTTGGGGTAATGGAAATCCTGGCGCAGCTAAGGCTGGAGTGACCTTGACTCAAGGTTCTTCAGAAATGTTGCATTCAGGTTCTTTAAGTGCAAAACTCAGATCTCAAAAAGCTACCGTTTTGGGTATTGGTAAATTTGCTGCTGGTAATTTGTTTGCCGGAACTTACGTTAAAACGGATGGAACAGACGGTGTCCTGAGATTCGGTAGACCTTACAATGGCAGTCATCCTTCGGCTCTGAGGGTATGGGTAAACTATCGTCCGGGTGTTGTCGAAGTTAAAACCGTTGATGCGGTTAAGGATTATATCCAAAATGGAGACATGGACAAAGGTCAGATCTATTGGGCTCTTACCACAGCTCCTGTTGATATACGCACAAAGACAAAGAATCAGAAACTTTTTAACTCTGCCGATGAAGAGGTGCTTGCTTATGGTGAGTATTCCTTCGACGAGAGTTTTGGCTCTGATGGGGTTCTACAAGAATTGATTATCCCAATAGAGTATAATGTTAAGGCTCAGACTCAGAAACCAACTCATCTTGTAATTGTTTGTTCGGCTTCTAAATATGGAGATTACTTCATCGGTGGTGAAGGCTCGACCATGTATGTCGACGACTTCGAGTTGGTATATTGACCGCAATATAAAGAATACGCGATATATTAAAAAAGAGGAGCGGCACCGGACAATCCGGCGCCGCTCCTCTTTTTACTCCAATCTCCAAATTTCCCAAAATACCCCGATGCGCACGCAAGCATATCCATGATTCCCCATGAGCACACATGCGTATCCAAGCTTCTCCAAGATTACTCATGAGTATCCATGATTCTTCATGTGTACACATGCGTATACATGAATATTCAAGAGTTCCCATGAAAAAATCAGGAAAAGAACCGCACAAAAGCCCGGCGGCCCTCCCTAAAAGGAGGCTTCCGGGGCTTTTCTTCATCAAAAAAATTAGGGCGCCCCGAAAGGAAACAACGCGGAGCGGGCAGAAAGGGTTCGAGAGGCGTGGAAGTCTTAACAAACCGAAAGATATTTTAACATTTA
>JAUNFY010000026.1:0-3253 GCA_030524805.1 Bacteroidales bacterium
AAAAAGTTTATATTATCTACCAATTTCAATGATCTTAACCTCTATCTTTAACAAAAAGACTATGGTTATACATCATCATTTCATGTATTTAGAGTTTTCCGGATTAAAACGGTGCCTATATAAATTCAGTGAATCCTTATTCTTGAAAACTTCCAAATATATTCTCACTCCAAGTCCATATATAAAGGATTTGATTAAAGCGAAAATAAAAAAAGAGGCTATTCTGTGTCCAATTCCTTTTACCCATCATAAAGAGACTGCAATACATAATACGAAAATGGGAAATTTACTATATGTAGGCACAATTGAAGAAAGAAAGGGACTGAAATATATAATTCAAGCCCTCAAGATATTAAAGCAAGAGCACATTCCAGCTGAATTGAAAATAGTTGGCAAAATAGCAAATCACAAGTATTATGCCGATTTGCAATTAGAAATCTCAAAACATGACCTGAATGTGAATTTCTTCGGCTATGTTTCCACTACTCAATTAGAAGAATTATATTCCAACGCTGATGCTTTTGTTTTTCCATCTCTATTAGAGGGGTTCGGTATGGCCATTAATGAAGCAATGACTTATGGCTTGCCTGTTATCGCTTTTAATAATTCTGCAATGCCATATTCTGTTAATGAGAATAATGGAATTTTAGTCGATAATAAAGACTATCACGGATTGGCATCTGCAATAAAAAAATTAATTCTTAATCGAGAGCTACGAAATGAATTAAGCAAGGGCGCCGCTGAATATTCAAGAACTCTCACGACTCACGACAAGTTTCATGACAACGCAATAAATATCCTCAACACTCTATAATCAACAACTTATAGATATAATATCTTCAATTTTAACAATATCTTTTGCCCTCATCATGAAAATACTACACATTATATCTTCTCTTGAAACCGGAGGAGCACAAAAACTACTATCCGAATTGCTGCCAACTCAAAAAAAGACTGACATTGAGGTTGAATTATTGGTTTATAAACGTGTAAATTCCTTTCTTGAAAAAAAAATAGAGAGCGACGGATTTAAGATCCATTCTCTTGATGTCGATAAAATAACTTCTCCAATAATTATTTATAAACTCAGGCATTATTTAAAAAAATTCAAGATAGTTCACGTTCACCTTTTTCCGTGCTTATATCAGGTTGCAATAGCAAATTTGGGCATCAATACCAATCTGGTTTATACTGAGCATAGCACTCACAACAGGAGAAGAAACCACAAATGGTTGAGACCCATAGAGATCTATTTTTACAAAAAATATAAAAGTGTGATATGCATAAGCAACCAGACATCAATTAATTTAAACGAATGGATTAAACATAAAGATTCTCATACAAATCCTAAAACAACAACCATCCTAAATGGGATAGACTTGCAGAAAATAAATGATGCAAAGCCGCTATCAGATTACGAATATACTGACAATAAATTGATTTTAATGGTATCTCGGTTTTCTGAAGCGAAAGATCAAGGATCATTAATCCAATCAATAAAATATATAAAAGACAAAGATGTTATTGTTGCATTTGCAGGCGATGGAAAGACACTGGAATCAAACAAGACTCTTGCCCGGGAATTGGGAGTATCCGACAGATGTATATTTTTTGGAAATCGGAATGATGTTCCCAATATAATAAAGACATCATATATCGGCATACAATCTTCTCATTGGGAAGGTTTTGGCCTAACTGCAATTGAAATTATGGCAGCGGGCAAACCGGTAGTGGCTTCTGACGTGGATGGATTGAAACAGGTTGTGGAAGGAGCTGGGCTTATTTTCAAAAAAGGAGACCCTATGGATTTGGCTGATTGTATCAATCGTCTTATTGAAGACGAGGATCTGTATCGCTCCACTTCAGCAAAATGCATGGAAAGAGCAGCCAAATATGATATTTCAAAAATGGCAGCTGAATATTCAAACGTATATAAAGATGTGATGGCTCGGTAGCCATTACAGGCACATTGGCTTGTAAGCCGGTTATAATCCGATACTTATATTATGCCCAAATTGTATATGGTGGTCAATGAAGACCGCTTTTTTTTGTCGCATCGCAAACCAATTGCTTGCGCTGCTAAAAATGCAGGCTACGACGTTGTAATTATCACTAAAAACACAGGACAACGGCAAGAAATTGAAAATTTAGGGTTTGAGACAATTGATTTGCCCATCGACCCTACCGGCATGAATCCCGAACACGAGATGAAGACATTCTGGTTTCTCCTTCGTCTCTATCGTAAGCAGCGGCCCGATATCGTGCATCATGTCGGGCTCAAGAATATCCTATGGGGCGGTCTGGCCGCAAAACTGATAGGGATAAATGGAGTGATCAACGCTGTAAGCGGTCTCGGATCTCTTTTCAACAAAAAGGGAATGACCGCGACCACGCGGACAATCCTTTCCGTGATGAGATTTTCCAACAATCGCAAGCGCGTACGGCTGATTTTCCAGAATGACGACGACAAAGAGATTTTCCTTCACCACAAGGTAGTGAAGACCGATCAGATAGAGTTCACCCATGGCTCAGGAATTGACCTCAATGAATATTCCTATGTCGACGCTCCGGAAGGCGGCAAAATCACAGTCATATTCACCGCAAGAATGGTAAAGGAAAAAGGCGTCTGCGACCTTATCGATGCCGCCGAGTCGCTTAAACCGGAATATCACGGAAAAGTACGGTTCATTCTATGCGGCCGGCTCACTCCCAACAAGACAGGCATCTCCGAAGAATATATGGAAAGGCATTGCGATGGAGATTATATAGCCTGGCTTGGAGAACGCGACGACATCAAGGAATTGCTCGAGCGCAGCCATATCATGGCTTTCCCATCCTACTATAGGGAAGGAGTGCCCAAATCGCTTATAGAGGCCGCTGCCATCGGGCGCCCTATCATCACGTGCGATTCGGTCGGGTGCCGCGATGTGGTAGATGATGGTGTCAATGGATTCCTGATCGAGCCTCAAAACAGCCGGCAACTCGCAGATGCCTTGCGGCAGCTGATCGACAATCCTTCGCTGAGGAATAGAATGGGAAATGCATCGAGGGTCAAAGCCGAAAAAGATTTTCCCATCGAAAATGTAATAATGACCCACCTTAAAATATATAAGGAGCTTTCCAGTTGAAGAGAGGCCCCTGCAAAATGCCCCTGACCTCACTATAGCATATTCTCTCCAAAGCCTGCAGCGGCGGCATCGGTATCTTTACCCATTCCCCCGCCGGGTGTTTTGTCTGACCTGCGATGGTCTTT
>JAUNFY010000026.1:3263-34672 GCA_030524805.1 Bacteroidales bacterium
AATGCCCCATCAAAAAATATTCCATTTTAAACACACACGCCGCCGGGGGCGTATGGGTTAGATTACCGGAGGCCGCCGCCGGCTTTTTTGTCTGACCTGCTATGGTCTTTATCCAAGATGGTCTTTGCCGATGTGGGAGCGGCGTCGCGGCTCACACCTCGATGCAAGGCCGCCACGCCGTAGGGGCAGTCTTCGATGCAAGGCCGCGTCGCAGGTCAGTCCTCGAGGTAGTAGACTATGGTGGAGACTACGCGGACTTTCTTCAGGTAGGGGGTGCTGGAGTCGGAGTCCTCTATCGAGAACTGTCCCTGCGTGGCGTTCTTTATCTTGCCTACGCTGCTCTCGCTGTCGGCGGCAAACTGCGCGGCGGCCGCACGCGCGGCTTTCGTGGCCTCGCCTATCATCTCCGGCTTTATCTTGTTGAGCCCCGTAAACTGATAGTTGATGTAGGAATTCGAGAAGGCTATCCCCTCTTTAAGCAGCTCCGACTGGCGGTTGAGCAGCTCACGCACCTTGTCGACGTTGCGTGTCGTCACCGTCACGGTGCAGCTCACCGAGTAGTTGTAGTTGAAGTTGCTCGAGCGGTATTGGTTGCTCTCCGCGTTGTATGTATCGGGCGGATTTACCGATATCTCATCGCGGGCAATGCCGTTGGAGGTCAGGAATTTGATGATTGTGGCGTTGTTGGCGTTCACTCGCTCATACATGGAGCCGAGATCGTTGCCGGCCACGGAGTAGGATATCGGCCAGGTGACGAGGTCGGCTTTCACCTCACGCTCGGCCAGACCTTTCACGGTCACTTCCCGGTCGCGGAAGGCGATGTTGTCGATGCCGGCCTTGATGCAGATGCCGAGCACCACCACCGACACTGCAATCAGCAGCGCGGGAACGACGCGGGCCCAAGGACACTTTTTCTTGTCGCTCGCGCAGTCACAGTTTTTCATGTCGCTCATAAGAAATCCAATTAAAGGTTCATACTATATACACTGACAACACGCGTCACCCCCCGAATGTTCCCCCGGCACTCCTCAAAACCCGGCGCTCCTCAAAACCGCAGGTCTTTCAAACCCGCGATGCAAGCAGCGTGGCGTGGCCGCTGAGCGTCGCCGCCGCCATGTCGGCAGGCAGCAGCAGGGTCATTCCCGCCTTCAGGTGTCGGCTGCCGCCCGGATAGGTCATCTCGGCCTCGCCCTCGATACACATCACCACCATGAATGAATCGCCCGGCATCCTGAGCTCATACTCGCCGTCGACGAGAATACGGTCGGTAGTGAAATGGTCGCAGCTCACAATCTCCGCATCCGCCACATCTGCCGGCGCCGGAGCGGTCTTATAGTCGGCACTCACGCGGAAATCGATCGCATCTTTGGCCAGCTCCGTGTGCAGCTCGCGCACGTTGCCGTTGGCGTCACGCCTGTCGTAGTCGTAAATGCGGTAGGTCACGTCGCTCGATTCCTGAATCTCCGCCAGCAGATTGCCCGCGCCTATGGCATGCACCCTCCCGGCGGGAAGGAAAAACACATCGCCCGGGTGCGAGTCGTGCACCGCGAGCGTGGCAGCGAAAGTGCCCTCCGCCACCCGGCGTTCATATTCATCGGGGGTCATCTCCACGTTGAGCCCCGCGAAAATCTTCGCGTCCGGCTCCGTGGCTATGATATACCACATCTCGGTCTTCCCGAGACTGCCGTGCCTCCGCTGCGCCAGCGCGTCGTCGGGATGCACCTGCACCGACAGATTGTCGTTTGCGTCGATTATCTTTATCAGCAGCGGAAAACTCCTGCCGTAGCGGCTCAGGCATTTGCTTCCGAGCAGACTCTCGCCGAAGCGATCTACAAGCCCGGTGAGCGTCATCCCTTTGTAGCAGCCATCGGCCACCACCGATTCATGTCCGGGCACCGCCGATATTTCCCAGCTCTCGCCTATCTTCGGCTCCGGCTGCGCCATCCCCTTGTAGGCGCAGATCTTATCTCCGCCCCATATCACGCTCTTCAGGTAAGGCTCAAACAAAAGCGGGGCTTTCTCAATAGTTTCATTCTCCATATCAAAGATTTTAAAGATTAACAGATTTCTAATGTAGTTGTTTAAAATTATTTTTTCGTAATGATTCCGACAGGTTTCCGAGGAAATCCATATAATGCCGCCTAAGAGTCAGAGTCGCGACGATAGAGGGGCAGGCCGGCTATGTAGAAGCAGAGGGCCTGGAGAAGCAGTTCGAGGCCTGCGGCATAAAGCATCCAGAGGCAGAAGATGGTGCATGCGCCACCCGTGGCCATCGCCTGAGCATACCGCAACCGCGGGCGACGGCTGATCAATCCGCCACGGAAATCGGCCCTCGCCGTCTTCATCAGGAAGAGTCCGCTGAAGAGATAGGCCGGAAGTATCATGAGCCCGGTTATGTTGAGGGCATAGAGATAAACGTCTTCGGCAAAGATCACCAGCAGCGTGAAGGCCTGCATTATGGCGCATGAGGCCAGCAGACTCCTCGTCGGCGAGTCGCTCCCGTCGCGCGCCATCAGCCAGCGCGGGAAGATGCCGTGGCGCGCCGCCGAGAAAGGCTGCTCGGCAGTCACCAGCATCCATGCGAAGAGGCCTCCGCTGATCGAGATTATCACGGCCGCTATCACGAGCCAGTAGGCCCATGGCCCGCACACGGCGCGCAGGGCGTAGGCCACCGAAGGGTCTTCCAGACCGGCCAGCCGCGCACGCGACATGATGCCGAAACAGAACACCGACACCAGCACATAGAGAATCCAGGCGCTCAGGAAACCGAGCACCCCCGCTTTGCCCACATCGCTGTGGCGCCGCGCGCGCCCCGACATCACCACCGCGCCCTCGATGCCGATGAAGCACCATAGGGTGACGAGCATCGTGCTCTTCACCTGCGACGCCACTCCCCCTATGCCATCGCCCAGACACCACACGTCGGCCGTCAGCGTGTCATATCTCACATTGAGCGTCAGCATCACTATGATGAGCAGTATGACGGTAAATTTCACCATGGCCGAGCAGGTGGCTATGAACGCCGAGGTGCGCAATCCGCAGCGAATCACGAAGAAGAGGAGCCATATCAGTGCCGAGCAGAAGAAGATGGTCCATCCCCCGTGGTCGAGCAGCGCCGGGAAGAATGCCCCGAACGTGTCGTTGAGCATCACGGCGTAGGCCACGTTGGCAAAACAGGCGCACAGCCAGTAGCCCCACGCCACCCAGAAGCCAATGAGCCGTGAGAAACCTTTCTCGGCATAGAGATATATCCCCTCGTTGAGTTCGGGATGACGGTCGGAAAGTATCTTGAAAGTGCCGACAAGCATGAGCATTCCCAAAGCAGTTATGCCCCATCCTGTCATCACGGCGCCCAATCCGGCCCCAGCCGCCATGTTCTGCGGTATGTTGAAGATGCCGCTCCCCACCATCATGCCAAACACAAGAGCGGTCAGCCCGGTCAGTCCGAGCCGGCGGCTGTTTTTATCTGTTTCCTTCTGTTGCATTGTGCAAAATTACAAAAAAAATATTAATTTTGCCGTCGATTTCATTACCTTGCATTATGAATCCCGACAAAAAGCGACTCCGATATATCGATGCCATGCGCGGGCTGGCTATTCTGCTGGTGGTTTTCAGCCACGTCACCAATGCTTACGTGAAGATGCCCATCACCAACGCATCGTTTGCCGGAGTCTACTATATGATGACGATGTTCCGCATGCCGCTCTTCTTCTTCGTGAGCGGTTTCTTCGCATGGCGCGCCGCCGAGCGATGGGATGCGGCCACGGTCAGGAGGGTGTCGTTCAAGAAATTCCAGGCCCAGATTGTGGGGCTCTCCGTGTTCATGTTCATCTACGGCGCGGCGAAGCTCCGCTGGCATTTCCATTTCCTCTGGACCTCAAATCCTTATTGGTTCACCATCTCGCTCTTCGAGATGTTCTTCATCTATCTTGGCGTGGCGCTTCTGGAGCGCCGCACGGGGTGGCGATGGCTTCTGCCCTCGCTCCTTGCCATAGTGGTGGCGGCACCTTTCATCTTCGACTATCTCACTCAGGGACTGCGTCTTCCCCGCTGGGTGATGATAGTGCAGACAGGCCACACCCTCACCTATTTCCCCTATTTCCTTTTCGGCATCTTCGCGCGCAAATACAATCAGCACCTCTGGCGCACCATCGACAACAGTTACTTCAAGGCCCTGATGATAGCGGGATTCCTGTTGCTCGTGATATTCTACGGGTGCCATCACCCCTATTCGCTGAAATGGGACCTGATAATGACGCTGATGCGCATCACCGGACTGATGACAATCCTTGTGACCTTCCGCACCTACCGCGACTGGTTCGACGCGCCCCACGGGGTGGCAAACGTGATGTGCGCGGTGGGAAGCCGCACGCTCGACATCTATTATCTCCACTATTTCTTCATCCCCGACCTCTCCTTCATGAAGGGGTGGCTCTCCACCGGGCCCGGCAATTCCATCCTGGCAATGCTCACCGTCGGACTTACCGTTTCGGCGCTTGTCGTGGCGCTGTGCATGCTCGTGAGCGCGGTGCTCCGGAGCAGCCCGTTCCTGTCGGGCTGGCTCTTCGGCAAGTGATGTCCTGTGCGCTCCCGGGGTCAGGAGAAACGTTCCTGAGCCGACGGGGTCAGGAGAAACGTTCCTGAGCCTCGCGCAGCGAATCGAGCGACCCAATGTCGAACCTTCCCGCAGGCATCCGCCAAGCGTGGAGCGTCGACGAGTCGGCAAGATAGTGGGCAAGGTTGCCCGGGGCGTCGAAGCCGCAGCCATGATTCATGCAGTCGCGGATGAGAGGAAGGTCGCTGTGCGAATAGATGTAGAAAGGAGGCACTGCCCAGTTCGACACCGGTTTTTCCGGCTTTTCCTGCATCTCAAGCACCCTCATGTCGCTGTCGACGGCAATCACTCCCGTGCGCTGCAGTTTCCTCAGTTCCGGCTCGTGATGACACATGATCACCGACGTGCCTTTCTCCTTGAAGAAATCCACAAAACCGCGCAGCGAGAATTCCAGAATATTGTCGGCGGCAAGCACCATGATGTCGTCGTCGATCTTTTCCTGCTCTATGGCGAGCAGAAGGTCGCACACTGCCCCGAGGCGGGTTTCATTGGTCGAAGTGCCGTCGTCGATGATTGTGATGGGCTTCGAATAGTCTGTCTTCTTCAGCCAATCGCTGAAGATGGGTGCAAACTTATGGTTGGTGATGATGATGTGCCGCTCCACTTCCGGCAGAGGGTCTACATCGTCGAGTATTCTTTCGAGTATGTTGCGCGAGCCGACTTCCAGAAGCGGCTTCGGGAAGTTCTCCGTCAGCGGATAGAGGCGCGTGGCGTAGCCGGCGGCTATTATCAGGTTTATCATTTCTTTACAATCAAAAATAAAGTTTCAAATCAGGCATTCAATTCATATCACCTGCCTGAAGTTTATGCTCGGAGAGGGAAGCGCCGTCGGCCGGGCGCACCCAGAAGATGCGGAAGGTCGATTCGTATTCTGGGAAGCGGGCCAGATACTGCTCGGTAAGCGCCCTTTCGATATTTTCCTTCTCGGCCGGGTCCACGAGC
Source organism: Bacteroidales bacterium (assembly GCA_030524805.1). Classification (GTDB taxonomy): domain Bacteria; phylum Bacteroidota; class Bacteroidia; order Bacteroidales; family Muribaculaceae; genus Lepagella. Next base: position 8,821 of record JAUNFY010000026.1, read on the forward strand.
GCTATCACGGCTCCCTTGAAACCGGCACCTGAGAACCTGCCGCCATACACTCCCTTGAGCGGACGCATTATCTCGTAGATGGCGATCAGCTCGGGCGAGCCGCATTCATAGTTGTGGATGGAGCTCTCGCACGAGTCGAACGATAGTTTGCCGAAGAGCTGCAGGTTGCCCGTCTCCCATGCGGTGACGCCCTGGCGCACGCGCCTGTATTCCGAATAGAAATGCTCGGCCCGGCGGGCGAAGCGGGCGGGCATTATGTCGCGTGTCTCCTCGAAGACGCTTTTCGGCACGTCGCGCAGGAAGGTCTTCTCGAAAGGCCTCAGCGGCGACTGCTTGTAGGCCAGCATGTTCCACGCCGCCGTCTTGCATTCAAACACCCGCAGGTTGTAGTCAGAATTCACCAGCGACCGCGTCAGCCCGCTGAAGAAGATGCCTATCTCGAAATCAGGCATCGAGGGATTGCGCTTTATGATGCGGTATTCGTCGGAATCGCAGTCGAGAAACAGCAGACCGTCTTTCTTGCCCAGCGCTATGCACGCCTGGTCGAGGATGCCGTTGTTGAGACCGATATATTCCCTTTCCGCCTCGCTGGCTATCTTCACCACCTCAAACGGCTGCAGCGATATGTTGTTGGCCTTAGCGAATGCCATCACGTAGGCTATGAGCACGGCGGCGCTCGACGAGAGCCCTCCCACGGGCAGGCTGCCGCGGATCACTCCGTCGATTCCTTTCGTGAGGGCGAAACGTTTGCGAAGCGCATATTTCGCTCCGCGGGCATAGTCGCCCCAGTTGCCCTGCTTCACGAGCGAGGGAGTGTCGATATCGAATTCCACGTCGCCGTCGAAGGTGAGCGACACGAGGCTCACCCGCGCATCGTCGCGCACGCTGAAGAGGAGGTCTACTCCCTTGTCGATTGCAAAACCGGTGACGAGGCCATGCTGATGGTCTACGTGCGCACCGAGCGGGCAGATACGGTAAGGGGAGAAAATATGGTAAAGGCCTTCGTTCCGGCCGAAATGCGACCGGTAGGCTTCTTCAAGAGCTTTCATAGGCATGGTTTCAATCAGTGATGATGGGGTGAGAAGAGTGAGAGTCCGTAGGTGTCGAGCGAGAAGAGGGCGATGAAGAGGATAAGGAGGGCGATGTCCACATATTGCGCTATCACGTATTTGCGGATCTTAATGGCAGTTTCGGCCGAAGTCTGCTTCATGAGCCGGAACACGTATATTGCCGACCCTATCACGAAGACGCCTACCACCACGGCATACCACGGCGAGGCAAACCCGAGCTCTTCCGGACAAAGCACCATTATGGCGCACACGGCCAGCACATTGAAAAGATAGCCTATCCTCACCACCATAGCGCCGCGGATGTCGAGCAGCGTCGTCATGCCGTCGCGCACCTTGTCCTCACGCCGCAGAAACTGCAAGGCGATGTTGCCGTTGGCTGCCAGCAGTCCGCTCACTATGGAATACAGCACCACAGGGGCCAAATGACTGAACGACGCATTCTGCACGAACGCGGTGCCGCTCACGGCCACAGGGCCGAAAAGGAGGAAGGTGACCAAGGCCGACCAGCGGGTGTTGACAAGCGGACGCGGTCCGCAGAAAAAGAAATATTCAAGCAGCACCACAATGCCTAAATAGAGAAGCGACCACCACCTGATATAGGTGAAGAGCGGCATCGCCACCGTGACGGCAAGGATGAAAAACGCCTGCGAGAGCGGACGCATTATCTTGTAGCCGTAGCGGTCTATGTCGCGCTCCTCCACCATGTTGTCGTCGATCGAGGTCTTTACGCGGTGAAGCCCGTAGTAGAGATTGCCCGAAATCTGGATCAAGACGGCAAAAACAAGGGTGAGCAAAGCGGGCGAGACGGCCACACCGCCACGCACCACTGAGGCCGCCAGCCCGGCAAGCACAGCACCTGCCGAGAGGAGCAACGACACGGGATGGATATTGAAGATAATCCGGTCGGACATCGTTTTTCTTTCTGCTTTTGTCATTTTATCGAGTCGTTAGTGACATTAGTCGTTGGTTGTGAAGGCCCGGCGGGAGTCAGACGCCGTAGTTGAGGATGACAAAAAGAGAGCCGACTCCGATCACGATCCAGAGGATCACTGCCTGCACGAGCGGCTTCACACCCACCTGCTTGATCACCTTGAGGCTGAGCCCGGCGCCGATGGCGAAGAGCACGGCGATGAGGCATTGCTTGGCTATCACCACAAGTCCGTCGTAGACAGGGCGGAAAGTGTCGTTACCCACGTAGGTGTTGAATATCATGGCGGCTACGAAAAGGAAGATAAACCATGGTATGCTTATCTTTCCTTTCTTGGCGTCGGCACCTTCATTCTGCTTCATCGCGCTGCTCCGGCCATAATACCACATGGTGAAGAAAGCGAGCGGAATGATCCAGAGCGCACGGGTGCACTTGATGAGGGTGGCAAGGTCGCAGGCCTCAGCACCGTAGGCAGCGCCGGCTCCCACCACCGAACTGGTGTCGTGGATGGCTATCGCGGCCCATGTGCCGAACTGCTGCTGCGTAAGCCCGAGAGCGTGGCCGAGAGGCGGGAAGATGAAGAGCGCTATCGCATTGAGGATGAATATCACGCCGAGCGATACGGCCATCTCGTTCTCCTTGGCGTTGAGCACGCCGCCCACCGCCGCTATCGCGCTGCCGCCGCAAATGGCAGTGCCCGACGAGATGAGATACGACGTCTTCGAGTCTATCCGCATGAAGCGTCCGAGAAGGACGCCCACCACCATGACCACCACCACGGAGGCCACTGTGAAGATCATGCCCTCGGCGCCGCTCTGGAGCGACTTCTCGAGGTTCATGCCGAAGCCGAGACCTACCACCGAGGCCTGAAGAAGGTATTTCGACAGTTTTTTATTGAAACTTGGATATGGTATGCCGAAAATGATGGCAAAGAGAAGCCCGACAAACAAGGCTACGGGCGCCGAAATGATTTCAACACCGAAAATTTGCGTAAAAGGCACAAACATGAGCGCCAGAAGCACTCCATAAAGAATTTTACTCATAACAGCTGTGGCGGAAACCTGCCGTCGGCCGTATTCCGCATTGATTTTTATTTTTATGCAAATTTAATATATTTACGCGATATGGCAAAATATCCCCCCGTTTTTTACCCCCTTTCATACAATAGTAGCCAAAGACTTTGCATGTATCAGAGAATGCAGTTCTCGTCAAAGTTTCCGGATTTAAAATTGTAACACCAGTGTTGTCACAATTACCGTAAAAGCAGACAGGCGTTAAAAAAGCGGACAAACGGTCAGTTTTGATTGCCACCGGGACTTCTTTACATTGCAATCAGGATGTAATTTTGCAGTGTGAATCAAAAATCAGAATCCTATGAAATCAAAACTTTTAATCTTTCTTTCCATGCTTCTGCCCGCAATCTCAATGGGCGCCATGAACCTACGGGGCATCGTCTACGATGTGGGCCTTCAGTATAATCCGGGGCAATATTCAGTTGAGAATTTCGACGAGCAAGTCGTGAGATACGACATGGCCGTAATCGCCGATTCGCTCCACTGCAACGCGGTGAGAATCGAAGGGGAAGACCTCCGGCGGCTCACGAAAGCGGCGGAGATAGCCGCCGAAAAAGGGCTCAAGGTATTCTTCAATCCCTGGCTGATGGACGCGGATGCCGACGATGTGGCGACCTACATGGCCAAGGCGGCCAAAAGAGCCGAACTGCTGCGGCAGAAAGGCATCGACATCACTTTCGTGGCAGGCTGCGAGTTCTCTCTCTTCAACCGCGGCATATTCGAAGGCAACAATGTCAACGAGCGCATCGCCTCCATGATGAAACTTCAGCAACTGGCCGACAAACCGAAGAAACTCCAGGCCGCCACCGATGAAATCACCATGAAACTCAACCGCGCGCTCGGTGCGATAGTGAAAGCAGTGCGCGAGCATTTCAAAGGCGATGTCACCTATTCCGCCGGCACTTGGGAAAGGGTCGCATGGACTATGTTCGACGGCATCGGAGTCGACTATTACCGCGACCGGCAGTCCGACCGGGAATACATCGACGGTCTGGGCGAATATCTGAGATACGGCAAGCCCGTATGGGTGATGGAGGTAGGATGCTGCGCCTTTGAGGGGGCCGCACAGCTCGGAGGAGGCGGATTCACCGTCCTGCAGGGTGTCGACAAAGATGGCAACGGCATCTACAGCGGTGGCAAAGCGCCGGCCCGCTCCGAAAAGGAACAGGCCGACTACGCTGAGCAGCAGATAAGGATCCTTAACGATACTGCAATCGACGGGATGTTCATCTTCGAATTCTCTTTCCCCATAGCTCCTTACCGCGCGACAGGGCTCGACAGCGACATGACGGCCTACCCTATAGTGAAAAGTTTTCCGGCCGACGATCCACGCTCCTCGCAGATGCCCCCTTGGCAACCGAAAGAGGCTTTCCTCAGGGTAGCGCAGGTATACGGCGAACTGAGCCGGTAAGTGGCTCGAATAAACATTAACTCATTTATTTGCGACACTTAAAACTTGCAGATGCCGCATCAATACATTATCTTTGCACCTGAATAAATGACTCCTGCTCCGAAACGCATTATCCTTGCACCGAGATGAACATCGACAGGCTCAAAGATCCGCGGGCGGTCGAACAACTCGCTTCCCGCCTGGGTGCTCCACATATCGGCCACGAACTTGTGCTGACCGACAACCTCCTCTCAGTCTCTTCCGCCGACTTCGACGGAAGGGACTCTTTCCGCACCCACCCTGTGAAGATGGCCGGCGCATCGATAGTGTTCTGCATCAGCGGAACCATGAGCTACCGCGTGAATCTTTCGGAGCATACCTTCGGCGCGGGAGAGGTGCTGGTGATCCTTCCCGGCTCGATCATGCAGATTACAGGGGTGGATGAAGACACGCGCTTCGCAAACATCTCTTTTGCCACAGACTATTACGACGCGGTGGCCGGAGTGGGGCGCGAGATGCGCTCTTCGCCCGTGGTCGGCATGCCGGAGGCTGATTTCAGGGAATGCACCGAGATCTACGGCCGTCTTCACAGCCATCTGTCGGAGCCTCACAACAGCGCGGCCAAAGAAATCGCCAAGGGGTATATGCACGTGATAGGCACCCTTGTCTTCAAAAACTGGCGCCGACAAGCCAAAGCGACATCCATGCCGGCAAATACGCCGAAGTCAAGGCCGGCGCAGCTCTATGCCGAATTCCTCGCTATGGTGCAGGATGAATACCGCACCCACCGCTCGGTGAAATACTACGCCGACCGCCTCTTCGTCACTCCCAAATATCTCTCCAGAATCATAAAAAGCCAAAGCGGACGCAACGCCGCCGACTTCATCGACGAACTCGTGATCTTCGAGTCGAAGGCGCTCCTCGCCGACGCCCGATTCTCGGTGAGTCAGGTAGCAGAGATGATGGAGTTTCCTAATCCCAGTTTCTTCTCCAGATATTTCAGGCTTCACACAGGCCTCTCCCCTTCCGACTACCGACGCGATCGCTGAAGTCCACACATCACGTGCCCGCGCCTGCAAGCATGGCGTCTAATAAAACCTGTATTAGAAACGTTATATTTATAAATATGAAAACAACGCGATATGGACGTCAGAATTGAGAAGGGATGGAAAGAGCGGCTTAGCGCCGAGTTTGAAACCGCATATTTCGCTCGGCTCACCGATGCGGTGCGCCGTGAATACAGCACTCCGGGCATAACCGTATATCCTCCTGCCCCGCGCATTTTCTCGGCTTTCGACCTGGTGCCGTTCGACGACGTGAAGGTGGTCATAATCGGCCAGGATCCCTATCATGGCCCGGGGCAAGCCAACGGCCTTGCCTTTTCGGTGAATCCGGGCGTCGACATTCCGCCCTCGCTGCGCAACATCTTCAAGGAAATATCTTCCGACACCGGAGCGCCCGTACCCGCCGACGGCGACCTTACGCGCTGGGCCCGGCAGGGTGTGCTGCTGCTCAACGCCACGCTGACCGTGCGCGCCCACCAGCCTAAGTCGCATGCCATGCTGGGCTGGGAGAAATTCACCGACGCCGCCGTGCGCGCCGTCAACGAGCATCGCGACAACGTCGTGTTTCTCCTCTGGGGCTCGGATGCCATCCGCAAGGGAAGCATGATCGACCGCTCGAGGCATCTGGTGCTGACCGCGCCGCATCCCTCTCCCCTCTCGGCCCACAGGGGCTTCTTCGGCTGCAAGCATTTCACTCAGGCAAACGCATATCTCGCTGCACACGGCAAGCAACCGATAGTGTGGTAAACTTTCGTAAATAAGTATTAGTAACTTCTATATATGGTAAAGATTGGAGATACAGTCAGATTTCTGAACGCCACGGGTGGTGGCGTGGTGAGAAGGATAGAGGGGAAAGTGGCCTACGTCGATGAGGACGGTTTCGAGACGCCGGTCCTCGCCAACGAGCTCGTGGTGGTGCTTCCTGCCGGACACGAGAAGAAGCAGGGTGCCCCCAACCTCTTCTTCGATCAGAAAGCATTCGATGCCGGGAAAAACCGGACAGCGGCCCCCACGGCTACCGCCGACAAAGAGGTGCCCGCCCCGGGATTCAGAGCCCCGCAGCCGGAGAAAGTGGTTGAGACAAACTATGGCGACCGGCTCAACATAGCCCTCGCTTTCGAGCCTACCGCCATCCGCTCGCTCGACAATTCGGATTTCAACGCTGTGCTGGTGAATGATTCCAACTATTTCCTGCAGTTCACCTTCCTGCGCCGCAGCGCCGAGGAAAGAGGCTGGCATACCGTCTATGCCGGCGAAGTGGCTCCCAACGAGGTGATCGACCTCGCTGTGGTGCGACGCTCCGAACTCAACGACTATGAGAGAATCGCCATCCAGTATCTCGCTTTCAAGAAAGATAAGGAATTCGAACTCAAACCGCCGGCAGCCATCACCCGCCGTCTCGACCTTACAAAATTCTTCAAGCTTCATTGCTTCAGGCCGGGCATATATTTCGAATCGCCCGTGATGGAACTGCAGATGGTGAAAGACGACAAGGCGCTCGCCGACAGCCTGAGCATGATAGCCGACCATGCCGCCAAAGCGGCTCGCGAGGCCGCTGCGGGAGCGGCCAAGCCGAAAGGAAGGGGCAAGGAACTGAGCCCCTACAAACTACTGCCCCTCATCGAGGTAGACCTCCACATCACTGAACTCGTCGACACCACCGCCGGCATGGAAAACAAAGACATGCTCGGCCTGCAGCTCGACACTGTGAGGAAAACCATGCGTGAGCACTCCAAGCGCAAGGGGCAGAAGATAGTGTTCATCCACGGCAAGGGCGACGGTGTGCTGCGCAAGGCGGTACGCGACCTGCTGAAGAAGGAGCATCCGAAATGCGACATCCAGGACGCCTCCTTCCAGGAATACGGCTTCGGAGCCACCCTCGTCACCATAGTCTGACGCGGCGGCCCCACCCAACCATAAAAGCGCAACTTTCAGATAAAAAAAAACGCAATCATGCCATCTGCGGCTTGATTGCGTTTTTTATTTTCGCACTACCCGGCGACGTCCTTATCTCCGGGGGGGGGGGTCGGCATCAGACGAGATGCGCGATCAGTTCCTCGCGGTCGCCGGGGAGCAGGTCGATCACCGGGATCTCGATCATGGTGTAGGCGCCGGGGGCAAGACGCATCGATGCGCGGGCAACGCCCACGAGCAGCTGCGCCGTGAGGGCCGGGTTGCAGATCGACATATTGAACTCAAAACGCTGGTTCTGGGTCTTGCCGCTCACTCCCTTGCGCACCATGTGCACGCCATGGCCCATATCCTTCACCTCATCCACACTCGCCACTGCCATCACGTGGGTCTCGTCGGAAGCGAAATACGGGTCTTCCTTCACTGCCTTTGCCACGTCTTCGAGGCGCGCGCCTTCCTCAAGCTCCACATACACCATGCGGCGGTGCATGCCGTCGCCCTTGGGCATCGTCATGGAGAGGGCGTTCTTCACGCCCGGTTTTGACTTGACGCATACGGTGTGGCCCATGCTCATGCCGGGGCCGAAGTTGGTGTAGGTGATTCCTTTGGGTGCGGCTGCCTGCATGAGGGTGCGCACTATCGAATCGCTTCCGGGGTCCCAGCCGGCGGAGATCACCGACACCTTGCCGGCCTTGCGGGCTGCCTCGTCGAGCGAGCGGCGAAGGGCCGGAATGGAAGTGTGGATGTCGAAACTGTCGACGGTGTTGATGCCCATGGCCAGATATTCGAGGGCATATTTCTCCACCTCACGCGTAGGGGTGCAGAGGATGGCCACATCCACATGACCGAGCTCGCGGATATCGCTCACCACCTTATAGGGTTTCAATTCCGCGGGGATTTCCGACACATTGCGGCGAACTACTCCCGCTATCTCAAAATCGGGTGCGGCTTCAAGAGCCTCCACTGTGAAGTGGCCGATATTGCCGTAGCCTACTACGGCTGCACGAATCTTTGACATATTGCTACATATTTACAGGCCCAATGCCGGAGTTTCCCCGCAGGGGAAAGATGCGATGCCGGGGGCATCGGCGCTCCGGGATGGGGCGGTTAATTTTTCAAATACAAAACCTCGCCCGGCGAGCATGTCCAGCACTTGCGGAAGCGCGATGCGGAGTTTGTCGATGGATTTAAGCGAATCGTGGAAATTGATGATGCACCCCGGCCGCACGTAGCGGTCAACCAGGTCTATCACCCCCTGAGGCGTCTGGTCGCGGCGGTAGTCGAGCGTGTTGAGATCGAACATCACCACCTGATATCCGGCATCGGCCAGAGCCTTCTGCTGCGACCGCCGCATCAGCCCGTGGGGCGGACGGAACAGCGGCGAATGCAGGTAGCTGTCGGCAAGCGCCACATCGCGCATCAAGGCCTCCGTGCTCCCCTTGTAGGGCGGACGGTGATGAAACGTGTGGTTGCCCACTGCGTGCCCTGCCGCAAGCACCTCGCCGAGCAGATGCGGATAGCGGCGGGCGTTGTCGGCCACCATGAAGAATGTGGCTTTCGCGCCGGCCTCGTCGAGCATGCGCAGCAGCTCCGGGGTCGACTCCGGTATCGGGCCGTCGTCGAAGGTGAGGAAAACGGAAGGCTCCCCGCCTCCGACGCGAAACAGGACATCGCGCCGGAAAGCAAGGAGCCTCAATATCGGATGAATACGGGTCATGCGTCTGCGGGCCTACATTCCCTGGCTCAGGTCGCTCAGGCGTTTCGCCCTTGCCTTGTCGAGCCGCTGATACTGTTCGTATTTCTGCAGGTTTTCCTCTTTACCGCCGCTTTGCAGATAGTATTCTATCACGGAGTAAAGCACCGAGTCTATGGCCTTCTCGTCGGCCGAGCGGGCCGCATAGTCGTCGGGTGAGAGGGTTGCCATCTCATTGGCTATCTCGCAATATTTGGCTATCTCGCGCTCGAAGTCCTCCCACGTGAGGCCGTCTGTGCCCGACTGCTGCGCGTTGCGAGCGCCGATGTAGCGCTCGTAGTCGCGTTTCAGTTCCTCACGGTCGAGGCCATATTGCTTCAGCACCTCGTCCACCTTCTTCTGGTCGCCGCCATACTTGGAATAGAGTTCGATGAAGCGGTAGTACTGATACGGGATAAGCTGATTCTCGTAGGTCATCGACGGATTTCCGAAGTTGAAACGCATCGTGCGGTTGTAGAGCATGTTCTGCCCATACTTCTTGATGAGGTCGAGCAGCTGTGCGCGACCTTTCTCCACACGCTTGGCATCGTTGAGCACGCTCGAGTCGCCGAGCTCGCAATTAAGCTGGGCGAGCGAGATGGCCGATGAGAGGGCATAGGGAGCGGCCTTGTCGCTGAGCTTGCCCGTCACGAGATCGGTGATTTCCGCCGAGCGGTTGTATTTCTCGCGTGCCTTCGCACTGTCGCCCCTCTCCATCGCCATGTCGCCCTCGGCCAGAAGCTGGGTGGCGACATCTATCATCGATGTGCGGGTCGACACGAGCATGCGGCGCGCAGTCTCGTCGTAGTACACCTTGTCGGTGTCGGTAGCCTTGTCGGCGCCACCCCAGCGGTAGTTTCTCACCACATCGTAGGCGCGGTCGGTGCGCGGAGCCATGTCGGCCTGGATGGTCGGCACGAGCTGATGCACCATGCCGGTGCTTCTCACGTAGGGAGTCAGGCCGAGATGATAGTCGGGACCTACGGTCGATGCCCAGTAGATGGGGCGCGGCCAACCGTTGGCGGCATTGGTCGCTATGATGTCGAGCATCAGTATCTCGCCGAGCCCCACGTAGCCTTTGCCGGCCACGGCCGTTGCCTGCGAGAGGTCGACCACTATCTTGTCTTCGATCAGCATCGAGTCTTCCGGAGCCACGAGGCCGCGCTCAAGCACAGTCTTCTTGTCGACGGGGATGGTCAGCGTGGAGGCGGAGAGCATCGGATATCCGTACTTGCTGTTGCCTTTCTCGGCATAGAGCTGCTTGAGGGCCGACAGCAGGTCGGCCTGGCCGCCACGGCCGGGAAGGGTGACGTCGAGCTGCCCGTAGGCATAATCGGCGGGTGAGGCGGTGAAGTCTACTGCAGGTGCGTCGTAGCTCTGCATGCGCTGCTGGTTGGCATACCAGTCGGAGTTGAGATAGCTCAGGTTGATGATCTTCACGTCGGGGCGCACTCCCTCCACTTCCTGCACATACCAGAGCGGGAAGGTATCGTTGTCGCCGTTGCAGAAGACGATGGCGTTCGGCTCAAGGCTGTTGAGATAGTTGATGGCGAAATCGCGCATCGCATATCGGCCGGAGCGGTCGTGGTCGTCCCATGTCTGCGACACCATCTGCAGAGGCACCACCATCGACACGGCGGCGGCTCCCCACGCGAAGGCGCCCTTCAGATTCCCCTTGCGGGCAGCCGGAAGCAGGCAGAGCAGCTTCCAGATGCAGGCCACACCCATGCCGATCCAGATTGCGAAGGCATAGAAGCTTCCGGCAAAGGCATAGTCACGCTCGCGGGGCTGGTTGGGAACCTGATTGAGATAGAGCACGATGGCGATTCCCGTCATGAAGAAGAGGAAGAACACCACCCAGAACTGTTCGATGCCGCGGCGTCCCTCAAACGACTGCCAGCAGAGGCCGAGAAGGCCGAGAAGCAGCGGAAGCATGTAGAAGACGTTGTGGCCCGGATTGTTCTTGCCGAGATCGTCGGGCAGGAGGCTCTGGTCGCCGAGGCGCGCATTGTCGATGAAGGGGATACCGGATATCCAGTTGCCCGCGTCGAGTTCGCCCGACTGGTTGTTGATATCGTTCTGGCGTCCGGCGAAGTTCCACATGAAATATCGCATATACATGTGGTTGAGCTGATAGTTGAAGAAATATGCGAGATTCTGCATCAGCGAGGGCTTGAACGCATATTTCGGCGGATATGCCACGCGGCCGGTAATCTCGTTGTATTGCGGCTCGACGTTGGTGTCGAGTTCCGGAATCTCGTCGCCGTTCATGTCGATGGCGTGGATCTCCACGAGGCTGGAGCTTGTGGTGTCGAGATTGACCCACTGGCGGTACATGTTCTCATGCTGCCGGCTGTAGATGCGCGGGAAGAGCATGTTGAGTTCCGGGTTGTAGACCGGTTCCGACTTGTAGTCTTTCTTCACGTAATAGTCCTTGCGCTTCTCGGCAAGGCTGTTGTTGGCTGCTATTTCCGACGGCGACAGGAAGCCATATTCGGATTTCACCGATGCTCCCTTCACTCCCTTCACGTAGAGCGGTTTGCCGGGCTCCACCACCGAGTTATACTGCGGAGTGGTGAGAGTGACGGGATAGCCCTCCTGCGTGTGGCCCAAAGTGTCGGTGTAGGCACCCACCTGCTGCTTGCGCACCTGCGAGAACAGTGTCTCGCCGTAGATAAGCGGGTTCTCGCCATATTGCTCGCGGTTGAGGTAGGTGGCGAGGTCAAACACGTTGTCGGGCGAGTTCTGGTTCATCGGGGTGTCGGCAGTGGAGCGGATGAGGATGAGCGCATAGCTGCTGTAGCCCACGAAAATCATGGCCATGCTCCAGGTGACGAGATTGAGCACCCTCACCGGAACGGCCTTCGCGAAATAGATCCACAGCACCGCGGCGAGCAGGGCGAGCAGGATGAGGCAGAGCCAGATGCCGTCGCCGATCCATAGCACTCCCGACACTATCACCGCCGCCATGAAGGAAATCCTTATGGCGTTGGCGCTGCTTTGCTTCTTGAGCGTCCAGATAGTCCAGGCAAACACTGCCACCATCACGATGGCGTAGGCCAGCGTGCCGCTGTTGAAGCTCATTCCGACGGTGTTGACAAAGAAGAGTTCAAACTGCTGAGCCACCTTGATGAAGCCCGGCACGAGGCCGTAGAGTACGAAGAAGATGATGGCAAACGACACGAGAAGCGCCGCAAGCGATTTCTTCACGTCCATTCCCTTCCACTTGCGGTAGGCAAACACGAGCACGATGGCCGGGATACAGAGCAGGTTGAGGAGGTGCACAGCCACGCTGACGCCTATCACGTAGGCAATCAGCACCAGATAGCGGTCGGCGTGAGGCTGCCCGCATCTGTTTTCCCATTTCAGGATAAGCCAGAATACGAGGGCCGTGCAGAACGAAGAAAAGGCATACACCTCACCCTCCACGGCCGAGAACCAGAAGGTATCGCTCCATGCGTAGGCCAGCGACCCGACGAGGGCCGAGCCCATGATGACGGCATACTTGTAGCCCGGAAGCTCCTCCGCGAAGTCATCCGCCACTATGAGCCGCCTCACAAGATGCGAGATGGTCCAGAAAAGGAGCAGGATGGTGAGGGCCGACAGCAGTCCGCTCATGGCGTTCACCATAAGGGGGATGTATGTCGGGTCAGGGGCAAAATTCACGAAAAACCGCCCTACGAGCATGAAGATCGGGTTGCCCGGCGGGTGACCGACTTCGAGTTTGTCGGCCTGGATGATGAACTCACCGCAGTCCCAGTAGGAGGCGGTAGGCTCGAGTGTGAGCCAATAGGTGGCAAGCGCGATCAGAAACACGAACCAGCCGCCTATGTTGTTGATTAGATTATATTTCTTCGTTATCATATCACAAAAACTCCGCAAATACGCGAATAACATACAAAATTACTATTTTTTCGGCAAACGGGCAAATCCATTGCCTCCGTTTTCGCAGTTTTTTTATCGCGCGACAAGCCTTTTATGCCGGAATGGCCATATCCGGAGTGCGGATATGGCCATTTATGGCGTTAAGGTTGCGGGCTGATCAGCGTCCGGTGAGCGTGATGGAAGCCGGGGCCACACCCTCGGACGTCACTGTCACGGTGCTGCCGCCGGGCTGGCTGCCGGCCTGCACCAGAATCTGGGCGAGGCCGTTGAAGGTCTTCACAGTGAAGGTCTTGCCCTTGCCGTCGGTCGGGCGCTCCTTGGCCTGGAATGTGGGATTGCCGTTGCCCACGCCGAGGATACGCATGTCGCCGTCGACAGTTATGTTCAGATCAATGTCGGCATCGGGCACCATGCGCCCTTTCTTGTCGAGCACACCGACCGAGAGGACTGCCACGTCGGTGCCGTCGGCATTGATTGCCTGCCGGTCGGCTTCAAGACTCAGACGCGCGGGAGCGCCGGTGGTCTCGATGGTGCGTTCGAGCGCTTTCTTGCCGTTCTTGTATCCCACTGCCTTCACCTTGCCGGGCTGATAGACTGCATCCCAGCTCAGATGGCCGTTTTTCGGCATCGCCTTGCGTCCGAGGCTCTTGCCGTTGACGAAAAGCTCCACCTCATCCATGTTGCTGTAGGCCCACACCGGGATGGAATCGCCTTCATGGCCTTTCAGGTTCCAATGCGGGAAGATGTGGAGTATCGGCTCGTCGGTCCACCACGATTTCAGATAGTAGGCCTCGTCTTTCGGGAAGCCGCAATAGTCGAGGATGCCGAACTGCGAGTTTGTGGCCGGGAACACCATCGGATTCGATTCGCCGCGGTAGTCGAAGCCGGTCCAGTAGAAAAGACCTCCGAGCCAGGGGCGCTCATCGTAGAATTTCCAGCCGCGCTCGATGGCGTTGTAGACGCTGTCGGGGCCGTTGGGCGAGAGATTGAGGGCCTTCATGTAGCCGTTGGCATGATCGTCGAAATAGATGCCGCGCGCTCCCGTGCCGGTGGTTTCTTCCGAGCCTACGGCCTTGCGCTGCGGATAGTCGCGGCGGTGCTGGTCTATCGGGTTCTGCACCACGTAGTTGTAGCCGGCCACGTCAGCCGGTTTCACGATGGTCGGGCCGCCCGAAGTGGCCACGGTCATGCTGCGGGTCGGGTCGAGCCTGTGGGCATACTCACGCATCGACGCCGCTATGCGCTCGCCGAAATCATTCCATTCTATGCCCCACTCCTCGTTGCCGACGCTCCAGAGAATCACCGACGGATGGTTGCGGTCGCGCTCTATCATCCTTTCGAGCAGGCGTATGTGCTCGTCGTTCACGCCGGTGAGGCGGTTTTCCTCAATCACGAGGATGCCAATCGAGTCGCAGGCGTCGAGCATGGCGGGCGTCATCGGGTTGTGGCTCGAGCGGTAGGCGTTCACACCCATCTTCTTCAGCTCGCGCAGACGGTAAGCCTGGAGCGCATCGGGTATGGCGGCGCCCACTCCGGCATGGTCCTGGTGCATGTTGACACCTTTCAGCTTCACGTTCTTGCCGTTGAGGAAGAAGCCCTTGTCGGCATCGAAGCGCACGTCGCGCAGGCCGATACGGGTGGAGCGGGTGTCTACTACCTTGCCGTCGCGCATCACCTCGGTCTGCAACGTGTAGAGCTGCGGATTGTCGGTGTCCCAGAGCATCGGGTTGGCGATCTTGGCTTTCACCACCGATTTGCGCGAGTCTTTTGCAAGCAGCTGTTTTTCCGAAGCCTCGGGCAGCGATATGGTCTTGCCGTCGGGTGCAATCAGCGTGTGGCGCAGGGTGTAGTCGTCGGGTGCGAGACCTTTGTTGTCGACAGTGGTTTCCACCGTGATCACCGCCTCACCGTAGGGGGGCACGAGCTCGGCATACGCGAACACTCCGAAAGGTGCCACATGAAGCGGATCGGTCTTGTCGAGCCATACATGGCGGTAGATGCCGCCCCCTTCATAAAACCATCCCTCCTCGAGAGTGGCGTCGGCGCGCACCGTCACCAGGTTCTCGCCTCCGTAGTTGAGATATTCCGATATGTCATACACCTGGGTGGCGTAGCCGCTCGGTTCGCTGCCCAGATAGAAGCCGTTGACCCAGATTCGCGCGTCGCGGAAGATGCCGTCAAACTGCAGCGATATGTGCTTTCCCTTGTCGCTCTCGGGCACGAAGAATTCCTTGCGGTACCAGCCCACGCTCGTGGCCGGATACTTGAAGCCTACGGTCTTGTAGCCGTGGCTGTGGCTTGCTTCTTTCGAAAACGGCAGGTCCACCACCCAGTCGTGGGGCACCGTCACATCCGTCCATTCCGCATCCCATTTCGAGGGGTCGAATTTCGGCGAGTAAGGGCCTTCGTTGTGGATCGAAGCGGCCTTGGTGAGATAGTTGAAGTATTCGGTGCCGCAACCGAAATCCTTGGCGGGATCGGAAGCGTTGCCGAATGCGAATTTCCAACCCGAATCAAACGATTCGCGCTCCGCCGCAGGGCTCAGGGCCACCATGGCGCCGAAGAGCAGGGCGAGGGTAAGTTTCTTGATTGTCATCGTTGAGTTATGTGATTTTAAGGTTAATGATATTCAGAACAGCCGTGGCTGACACGGCGCGTAAGATTTTCTGTGATATTTCGTTATGCCACGCTCGAGTATCGCTTCCAGATGCTCTTTGGTGGGGTATCCCATGTTGCGCTCCCAACCATATCCGGGGCATTCCACGGCGAGCCGCTGCATCAGTTCGTCGCGGTGGGTCTTGGCAAGCACCGAGGCCGCCGCTATGCTCATGTAGGTGGCATCGCCCTTCACCACGGTGTGGCACGGCACATCACGCCAGGGGCGGAATCGGTTGCCGTCTACAATGACATGCTGCGGCACCACCCCCAGCCCGTCGAGAGCACGCTGCATCCCCGTGATGGATGCGTTGAGGATGTTGATGCGGTCGATTTCCCCCGGCTCCACCATCACAACAGCCCACGCCACAGCCTCCTTCTCGATGATGGGGCGCAGCATGTCGCGCTGCCGTGCGGTAAGCTGCTTGGAGTCGTTGAGCAGTTCGTGGCTGAAATCGGGAGGCAGTATCACGGCCGCGCAACTCACGGGTCCGGCGAGGCAACCGCGCCCCGCCTCGTCGCAACCGGCCTCCACAAGGCCCTCAAGCATAAATCTTTCCAGCATGATATCCTGCACTTTTCTATTCCAATACTTTCACTATTGTATTCCGATACTGTCGCTCTTCGCCGGCTTTCACTCTTCGCCCGCCGGCTCCTCTTCCTCAGCCGCCGCCCCTTCATTCGGCTTCCCCACTATTCCCTTGCCCTTGCGGCCGTTGATGGCGATGGGGAGGGATGCCGGGAATTCCACCACCCTGAGCTGTCCTTTCTCATAGATGGCGGGCAGCGAGTTGAGATATTCCTCATCGAAGAAGCCGTTGCCGGCAGAAGGATCCACCGTGAAGTAGCCCACTCCGAATGAGGTGAGGTTCTGGAAGAAATGGGTGCCCTGCGAGGGTTCGATGCGATAGCCCCGCATGGCGTATTCCACTATGACGCGCGCCCCCGCTATCTGCGGCCAGCGCACGGGAATGCCGAGAGCCGAATCGCTCGAGCCCCACCGTCCCGGCCCGATAAGCACATACGGGCGGTTTTGCTCCGTCATCATCCTGTTCACTGCATCCACATCCTGCGCAAGCGCCACATTGCCGGCGGGGTCAAAGCCCTCGCTGCGCACGTAGACCACCGTCTTGACATTGTCCATCAGGCCATGCCCCAGCGCCGAGTCGCTTTTCACAATGAGCCGCTCGTCGGGCACGTCGAGCACCGAGTCGTCGAGCATCTCCTTGCGGTCTACTATCGGACGCATCTGGAGCCAATATATCATTCCCTTGCCGCTCTCTGATTTCGCGGCGTCGGGGTCGATGATTCCGGCAAACTCTATCTCAACCGGGCGTCCCATCTCATACTGCCCCGTGGCGAGCATGAGCTGCGATGCCTCGGCAAGCGGGAAAACATTCTGTTTCAGCACATTGGCAAATGTCACCAGTTTGCGTCCAGGGCCAAATCCGCTGTCGCGTATCATGTAGTCGTTGAGGTCGAAGGTCGACACCAGATATTTCAGCGAGCCCGACTTGAACGCTTCGGCCACACTTATCTTCTTGAGGTTGAAGGCGTCGTCGGTCTTGAAATCGGATGCTTCCGAAAGCTGTAGGGCATAGATCTGCTTCTGCGTGTCGCGCAACGCGAGCTGCACCGTAGAGGTCTGCAGCGCCTTTGCCGGATGCCGCGGCGAGAAACGTAGCGCCATGCCGCCGTCGACTATATATTTACCGAGTCCGGCAGCCACTTCCACCACTCCCTCGGAGGCCTGCTCGTCGCCTACGGGATAATAGTTGATCGAACGCCCCACGCCGGAGAACGACGGATAATAGTAACCGTCGTGGTAGTCGCCCACCACCTCCTGCAAGATCACCGCCATCTTTTCCTGGTCAATGACATTGCTCGTGGCGTTCATATACGACTTCGAATCCCGGAAAAAGACCGAGGCATACACGCTCTTCACCGCATAGCATATCTGTTGTATCATCTTCTCCCGGTCGTCGAGATGCGGAATCATGTAGGTGGAATATATTCCGGCAAACGGCTGATAGTGCGAGTCTTCAAGCAGCGAGCTGCTTCGCACCGCCAGCGGACGGTCCACCACGTCGTAGAGATAGTCGAAGTCTTCGCGAAGGCTCATCGGGAGCTTGGCATTGAGAAAAGCCTTCAGTATCTCCTCATCCGACGCGTCGCTCAGGGCGATCGGATAAAGATTGTTGGTCTCCATGAACTCGTCGAAGATATCGGTGCAGATCACTATGGTGCGCGGGATGCTTATGCTGATTCCGTCGAGATTATCGAATTCCGGATGCCGCTTTATTATCTGGTCGATGAAAGCGAGGCCGCGCCCTTTTCCGCCCAGCGAGCCCTGCCCGATGCGGGCGAAGTTGCTGTAGCGGTCGAAACGCCCCTTGCGGAATATAGCCACCACGCCCCGGTTTTTCATCCGCCTGTATTCCACGATGCAGTCGAATATCATCTGCCTCACGAGCGGAGCCTGATCCATGCTCTCGAAGCGGAATTTGCCGATGGCCTCGGCTATCGGGAAGATGGCGCGACTGTAGAGCCAGCGCGAGAAGTCGTTGTTGGCGCAATGCCGGAAGAGGGCTTCCGAGGGTATGTTGTTCACCTGCATCTGCAGGTCTTTCAGTTCATGAAACCTCATGAGCTCGTTGCCCGTCAGCGGATCCTTCACTATGAAGTCGCCGAAGCCGAAGAGAAGGTCGACGGCCTTCCGCAGATCCTGGGGCAGCGTCTTGCTGCTCTTGTCGAGGAAGGTGAGCCGCATCGCCTCCGCCATGCGCCGGTTGGCTATCTCCTGGCTTTCCAGAATCACCGGCACAAACGGGTTGTGCTCATGCACGTAGGCGGCAAACCTCATGCCGGCATGAGGGTCTTTCACCCCCTCGCGCGGGAAGCGGACGTCGCTGATGATGCCCAGCATGTGCTTCCCATACCGGTCGAAGAGCTGCTTCGCCTCCTCATAGTCGCGGGCGAGGAGCACCTTCGGTCGGCCGCGCATTCGCAGCATCCGCTCGTGGTCGTTGAGGGCTTCAGTAGAGAACTCTTTCGACTGCTTCAGGAGATGCTTGAAAAGATGCGGGAGCACCGAGCTGTAGAACCGTATCGAGTCTTCCACGAGGAGGATGCACTGCACCCCGACGTCGAGGATGTCGATGTCGGCGTTCATCCGGTCTTCCATCAGCTTGATGATGGCGAGGATGAGGTCGACGTTGCCGAGCCATGAGAACACGTAGTCCACTCCCGACAGGTCTTCGTTGGCGATACGGCGCCTCACCTCCTTCGAGAAGGGGGTGAGCACCACAAACGGGATGTCGGGATAACGCTGCTTGATGAGTTTCGCCTGCGTGAAGGTCTCGCTCACGTCCACTCCCGGCATGGCCATGATGAGGTCGAAGTGCTTGGATTCCAGACACTCGAACGCCTCCTCATAGTTGGCCACCATCGAAAACCGCGGCGGCGAGCTCAGGTTGAGCGCCACATACTCGTAGTAGACCTGCTCCTCCACCCTGCCGTCTTCCTCCATCATGAAGGCATCGTAGGGGGTGGCGATCAGCAAAACAGAAAAGACACGCTTTTGCATCAGATCAGCAAAAGCAGTGTCTCTTAAATGTATTTTCCGGGCTTGCCGGGCAGCGTAAGTTTTCAAATTCTATTCCTTATGCGATTCAAGAAATTTTTCGAGGGCGGCAGTCATCGAAGGAGTCTCCGGTGTGGGCGCGCTGAAGTCAAGACGCAGCCCGGCGTCCTGCACCGCCTTGGCCGTGGTCGGGCCGAAGGTGCCGATGAACTTGCCGTTGACATTTTGGTCGAAACCGGGGAAATTCTTGGTGAGCGACGTGATTCCCGACGGGGAGAAGAAGAGAAGCACATCGTAGTCAAACGGCTCGTCGGGAGTGAAGTCGTTGGTCAGCGTGCGGAACATAACTGCCTTCGTCAGGTTGATGCCCAGGGTCTCCAGACAGGCCGAATCCTCATGGTTCATGTCGCTGACAGGCATCAGGAACTTCTCCTTCTTGATCTTGTTGACGGCGGCTATGAACTGCGGATCGGTCAACTTGCCCGTAGTGCCGAAAGCGATCTTGCGCTTGCGGTATACGATATATTTCTGAAGATAATGAGCAATCTGCTCGGTAGTGCACACATATCGCATGTCGTCAGGCACGTTTACTCTTGATTCCTCACACATCCTGAAGTAATGGTCTACCGCTGTGCGCGATGTAAACAGGATTGCAGTGTAGTCTGCGAGGTTGATCTTTTGCTGACGGAATTCCTTGACGGATACTCCCTCCACTTTAATCATCGAGCGGAACACCACTTCGACTCCGAATTTCTGAGCAATGTCGTAGTAAGGACTTTTGCCGGAGGCGGGTTGTGGCTGCGACACCAAAATCTTTTTTATCATCTTTATCTACTTCTCAAAAGCCAATCGAGCTTGTTTTTTTACAGGTGATGCGCCGACTCCTCAGCTCAACAGACAACATGCCAAACCGAAGGAAATCGACAAGGGTATTATTTCAAGACTGCAAAGATAATACAAAAAAACGACCCATAACGAACTTTCTGTGAAAAAAATGCGAAATCCTTTGACAATAAAGACAATTTTCACTAAAATTAACATGAAAAGCCCTAAAATCGCAGTTATTCCCGCATATTCGGGGTAGGTCAGAGCCACAAGCGCGAGCGGGAAAAACACCATCGACCCGAAGGCCATCGACGACGTGAAGCCGCGCACCCAGAGCCCCGCGTGAAGCGAGTCGCTGAAGACGTTGCCCACGAAATAATAGCTCACCCACATCACTCCCATGTAGGCCACCGCGATGGCCATGCACACGAGCGCCGGCATAAGCAGTCCCTCTACTCCCGCCGATGGAAGCGCAAGCCCCGCCGACGGCAACACGAAGCCGCTGCAGAGGCCCACCCCCTTGCTCAGGAGCACCCCCATGCTGCAGGCCGAGAGAAGCATCGCGAAAAGGATGAGCGACGTCTCGCGCATCGTGACGTCAAACATGTTCTCCCTTTCCCTGACCCCCACGATGTCGCGCAGAAGCGCGCCGGCAAATTTGAAATTGCCCTTCACCCGCGTGCAGGTGAGGAAGAAAACGCCAAACAGGATGATGTAGAGCCAGCTTTCCTCCGACTGCGATATCACTTCAGGCACGTTCATTTCATCCACCCCTCTTTCTTATACCAGTCGATGCTGCGCGACACCCCTTCCTCGAGCGGCGTGGGGGCCTCGAAGCCGAACTCCGCGCGCGCCTTGGAGGTGTCGACGCTCCAGTTGCGCTGCTTCATTATGTTGTATTTATCCGTGTTGAGCGTGGAGGGCTTTCCCCTGGCCACGCCTATCTTCTCGCATATCCAGCTCACGGCCTTCGTGCCCCACAGCGGCACCCTCACCGGCACCACCACCCGCTTGCGCAGCTTGGCGGCAACGAGGCGGCGGAATTCCGCCTGAGTGTACGCACGCGGTTCGGAGATGTTGTAGATTTCCTTCACCGGTGCCTTCTCGAGGGCGTCAAACACTCCCTTCGCAAGGTCGGGGGCATAGATGAAGGTGAGCAGCTGCCGGCGGAATCCCACCGAGAAATCGAAGCCTTTGCGCATGGCGTCGAACATCAGGAAATAGTCGCGGTCGCGCGGCCCGTAAATGCCCGTGCAGCGGAAGATGATGTATGGCACCGGGTGCATCTGAAGCAGCATCTCGGCCTTCAGCTTCGACGCGCCGTAGCGCGTGTTGGGCTGCGGTATCATCTTTTCCGTAAACGGCTGATACGATTTCGCTACGCCCGGACCCACGGCGGAAAGCGAACTGATGTAGAGGAACTTCTCGGGCATCATCCCGGTGCGCTCCAGCGTCTCGACGAAGGTGCGCAGCAGGTCATGGTTGATATGATCAAACTCCTTGTAGCGCAGGCATTTCGTGGCGCCGAGATTGTAGACTATCCAGTCCCACTTCTCCCCTTCGGGCAAAGTGGTGGTGAGCGCACGCTCCACCTCCGCCGGATCCTCGAAATCGAACACCACCTTTCTCACCCCCTCGGCCGGAAACCAGCGGGTGGATGTGGATTCCCTCACCCCGGCATACACCTCGAGGCCCGGGCGGCTCACTGCTTCTTCAAGAAGATGGGAACCGAGAAATCCCCCGGCTCCCACTATGAGGACTCTTTTCATTCAGCTATCGCTTTATATGTTTTGTTGCCTTTTCTCACGATGTGTATCTCTCCCTTGGCGGGGCCGGCGATGCGTATGCCCTGCAGGTTGAAGTATTCGGCCGGGGCATCCGAATCGTCGGCTTCCACACCCTCCACGGCATTCACGGCCGATGTGCCGATCACTATGTAGCAGTTGGCCGGCACTGTCACCTTGCCCGCCGCGGCATCGAAGGTGCTTTCAGCCTCGTAGGAGGTGGAGAGTATCTTGAAGTCGGCGTTGTTCTTCGAGGGGAAATCGAAACTGAAGGTGATGGCCTTGTCCACGTTCGGATTGATGAAGGTGAACACCGAGCCGGCACCTGCCACCGACTTCATGGTGCGGCCCGAAGCCCAGTCAGTAGCCTTGCACGCCGAGGTGAAGGAGGCGTCAGCCGAGAATATCTCGGGGTTGCCGTTGCGTATGGCGGCAAGCTCGCTGTAGTTCTTCACCAGTCCGGCACGGTAAGGATTGCCGAGCATGTTCCAGTTCACTGTCTTCGGATCGGTGTTGTTGCCGCCGTCGGCGTTCTTGGTGTTTTCCTCATTGCCCATTTCGGAGAACTGCCATATCATGTGGGCGCCGGGAGCGAGCAGCATCTGGGCGGCTGCCGAGCCGAGGCGCTTCATCGCCGTCTTGGTCTGTTTCACCGCCTCGGCGCCGTAGGTGCGCTGCTGGTAGGCGAGGCGCTGCTCGTCGTGGCTTTCAAGATAGCTCACCGTCGAGCCCCATGTCCGGTCGTAGGCCGGGGCATAGAATCCCTGCAGCGAGGAGTCGTCGGAATATCCCATGGCGTATTGGCATCCCTGATGGTTGAGATTGCTCCAGTTGAGCTGCCCGAAGGCGGCCATGGCGTTCTCTTCCTGCGCTCCGGCAAGGTTCTCGTTGATGAAATATGCGTCGGGGCGCACTTCCTGCATGGCGAGCTGGATGGCCCGCATGTTGTCGATACGGCTCTGGTTGAAGGCATTGGTGGCGGCGTCGCCGCTGTTGGCGTAGGAGCCGTTGAGGCCGAGACCCTTCACGAGGTCGAAACGGAAACCGTCGACGTTATATTCCGTGAGCCAATATTTCACGCAGTCGGCCCATTGACGCGCCACGAGCGGATGCCCCTGGTTGAAGTCGTTGAGCACGCTATAGGCATGCGGGGCGGTGGCGTTGTAGAGGGGGTTGCTGCCCGCCGGATACATACGGTACCAGGGATGCTGCCAGTCGCTCTGGTTGAACACCATGTCGAGGATCACGGCTATGCCCTGGCGGTGGCATTCGTCGATGAATTCCCTGTAGTCGTCGGGTGTGCCGTAGGCCTTGTCGGGGGCGAAATAGAAGTTGGGATTATAGCCCCACGAGATATTGCCGCTGAATTCGGTGATGGGCAGCAGCTCCACAGCATTGATTCCCAGCGATTTCAGATAGGGTATTTTCTCGATGGCCCCGCGCACGGTGCCGTCGCCGAGGGCTTTACCCTCAGTGCCGGTGAAGTCGCGCAGCAGGAGCTCGTAGATGATCAGGTTTTCTTTGTCCACTCCCTTGAAGTCCTTCACCTGCCAGTCGTAGTCGTTGATGTCCGAACGGTAAACGGCGAGGCATACGTTGGGCACCTTGTCGGCGGGGAAGGCCGGGAGGTCGGGGAAGACCGACGCCGGGATATACTTGTCGTTGTCGGGGTCGAGCACAAGGTTGGCGTAGGGGTCGCCCACGCTTATGGTGCCGTCTACAAGGTAGTAGTAGAGATACGTCTCCCCTTCCTTCAGCCCGCTTACTGTCTGCCAGAAATAGTCGATGCCGTCGGTCTGGTCCACATACATGTCGCCGGCCTCCGTCTGGGCGTAATCGTTCCAGCTTCCGATGATGCTGACGTTGCTCTTGCCGGGGGCCGCGAGGCAGAAGGTGACACTGCCGTCGCTGTTACGCACGGCGCCCATCTGCGGCGCTCCGCCGGGATAAGGCTTGGCCTCGGCCTGCGGCGGCACTTCCTGCCCGTTGGCAAGCACGTCGATGAAGATGTCGCCTCCCCCGGTTGCCTTTCCTTCCTTAGAGCCGTCGGCGTTGCGGAACACGAATGCGAGCCTTCTCACGGTCTCATTGGCCGGGATGCCGTAATATTCCCTGATGTCGCCGATGAAAAGGCGCCAGAGATTTTCCGACACGTATTCGAGGCGGTATTTGTCGCTGTTGTCGAGCCATTGCGGTGCGTAGCGCCAGTCGCCGAGATTGGTGCAGGCGCCGGTGTGGGCGTAGATGGCGGTAGAGGCCGGCAGCCCGGCGAGGCCCTTCGTGCCTTCGTCGGCGTGGAAATATATCCATACGTTTTCCGAGTCCTCACGCAGGGGAGTCGGGTCGGATGTGGCCTGGGAACGGGCCGCGAGCGCGGCTGTCAGCACCAGGGAGAATATCAACAAAAATTTTTTCATAGGTGTTGGCTTTTAAGATTTCGTTCAGTCTTCATCGGGGATGTAGGTCGCCTCGCGCATCTCGCGGTATTCCTCCCATTCCGGGTCGTCGGCGGCCTCAAACTTCAGCGGCATCTCCGCCACTTCGGCCAGCGCGCGGTTGAAGACCTTGCCGAAGATGTTGAGGCTGTGGGTATAGAACACCCAGTCGCGGCGTCCGCAACCGGTGTAGATGCCGGTCATCACCGCCGATTTGTCGCGGTTGAACTCATCGAGCAGTGCGTTCGTGGCCTCGTCCATCAGTTCTGCGTCGGCATCGCAGGGCATCCCGTCGGGCAGGGGCTCATAGTCCCAGCTCACGGTCACGCGCACCGGAAACTTTCCCGGTTTCTGCCACTTCTCCACATTGTCGCGGCCTGTCACTATTATGGTTTTGGAGTCGTCACCCTCTGCAGGGTAGCTCCACCATCTGTCGGATTTCATGGTCGTCTCAGTTTGATTCGGGTGCGGTGTCGGGCCTGTCGGCAAGGTCGGCCGCCATTTCCGCGTCTACGTCTTTTTCTCGTTTCTCGTAGGCGTCCACGATGCGCTGCACGAGCGGATGCCTCACGATGTCTTTCTTCTCATACTCGATGATGCCGATTCCCTTCACTCCGCGGAGCACGCGCAGCGCCTGGATGAGGCCGCTCTGCACCGTGCGCGGCAGGTCGATCTGGGTGGTGTCGCCGGTCACGATCATCTTCGCGTTGTGGCCCAGGCGGGTGAGAAACATCTTCATCTGATGCTTGGTGGTGTTCTGCGCCTCGTCGAGTATTATCACTGCGTCGTTGAGCGTGCGGCCGCGCATGAAGGCGAGCGGAGCGATCTGGATGGTGTCGGTCTCCATGTATTCCTTCAGCTTCACCTGCGGTATCATGTCTTCCAGCGCGTCGTAGAGAGGGCGCAGGTAGGGGTCGATCTTGTCTTTCATGTCGCCGGGCAGGAAGCCGAGTTTCTCGCCGGCCTCCACTGCGGGGCGCGAGAGCAGGATGCGGCGGCACTGACGGTTTTTCAGCGCTGCCACGGCAAGGGCTATCGCGATGTAGGTCTTGCCGGTTCCGGCGGGGCCGAGCGCGAAGGTGAGGTCGTTTTCGTTGAACGATTTCACCATCTTCGCCTGGTTGGGGTTGCGCGGCGCGATGGGGCGGCCGTTCTGCCCGAATATGATCACTCCTTCGGCATCGATGGCCTTGGGAGCGTCGCCTTTCACTATGTCGATTATGACGTCTTCGGTGAGTTTGTTGTATTTCACCGCATAGTTCTCTATCTCGTGAATCTTTGTCTGGAAATCGAGGGTCTCGCTTTCCTCGCCTATCACTTTTATCACGTTGCCGCGTGCGGCGATGCGCAGTTTCGGGAAGAGATTGCGTATGAGGTTGATATTATTGTTGTTGACGCCGTAGAAGGTATGCGGGTCAATCTGGTCTACTATTACTGTTCTTTCGTTCATTATTTGTATTCGCATTCGCCATTCCGGCGAATGCGAGGGTTATGGGGTTATGGGGTTCTGAGGTTAT
>JAUNFY010000109.1 GCA_030524805.1 Bacteroidales bacterium
GGGAAATCATGGGGACTCATGGGAAAGCATGGGGATACATGAGCGGGAGGATCATCGGAAGACAAACCAGCGGGTGGCGTCGAAGCGCGGCAGGGCCGCAAGCTGCACGTCGGCCGCGCGCGACTCGAGGGAGTCGCTGGCATCGCCCACTTTCAGGCCCTTGGCCTGCAAAGCCTCGCGGATGGTGCGCAGCGCTATCTGAGGAGTGTTGTTGTCTTTCGAGAGATGACAGAGGAAGATATGGCTCAGGGCCGGATTGGCCAGCCCGCTGAGGAAGGCGGCCGTCTGGCAATTATCGAGATGGCCGTTGCAGCCCATTATGCGGGCCTTCAGATATTCCGGATACTTTCCGAAGCGAAGCATGTTGAGGTCGTAGTTGGCCTCAATCATCAGATAGTTGGCTCCGGCAATGTAGTGGGCGGCACGTGCCGACACCTCCCCGAGGTCGGTGGCGATTACGAAACGGCGTCCGGCATAATCGATGGAGAAGCCCATGTTGTCGCTGCCGTCGTGGGGCACTTCGAAAGCGGTGATCTCGAAACCGAGTATCTTGAAAGGTATCTCCTTGAAGATCGGCACATGATACTCCTTGATGCGGCGCGAGATGGAATGCTTGCGCAGCATGCCGTTGAGCACGCGGTTGGTGCAGAAGAGTTTCAGGTGGCGGTTGTTGCGCAGCAGCGCGTAGGCATACTTCACATGGTCGGAATGGTCGTGGGTGAGCAGGAGAGCCTTGACGTGCTTCATGGCCACTCCGTTGGCTTCCAGTCCCCGCTGGATATCCTCGGCCCTGATGCCGGCATCGACAATGATGCCCCCCTCGGGGCTGCCGATATAGCATGAATTGCCGCTCGAGCCGCTGCCGAACGAGCAATAGTGCAAGGGCCTGGGAATCTCGGCCTGCGGCGCAGGCGCGGCCTCAGGATTAGAATATGGATTCTCCCACTCCTCAAACGGGAGTCCCGGTTGGTCGTCGAATACAATCTTCTTTCTCATTTCTTCTCATATCGGCGGGCGTCGCCCCCTTTGGCGCCGGCATAAATCAGGAATATGGCCGGGCGTTTGTCGTAGTCATATTTTCTTTTCTTCCAGTCGGCTGCCTTCAGCGCGACAATCTCTTCCCGGTCGGGGTCGGTGATGTCGCAGGCCACGCACATCATGGTGGAAGGGTTGAGCGCCTCGGCAAGAAGCGCCACCATGCGGTTGTTGCGGTAGGGTGTCTCGATAAACATCTGGGTCATCTGCCGCGAGGCTGATTCCGATTCGAGCCTCTTCAGCGCCTTGCGGCGGTCGGCGGCTTCGATGGGGAGATAGCCGTGGAAAGCGAATCCCTGGCCGTTGAAGCCGGAGCCCATAAGGGCCATGAGTATCGAGCTCGGACCGACAAGCGGCACTACCTTCAGCCCCTCCCTCTGGGCTATCTCCACCGGATGGCTGCCGGGGTCGGCAACTGCCGGGCATCCGGCTTCGCTCATCACCCCCATAGGGATTCCCTCGCGCAGCGGGCGCAGCATCTCCCCTATCTCTTCCGGACGCGTGTGGCGGTCGAGGACGGCGAAAGTGCAGTCGGCAATCGGGAAGCCGGGATCGAGATGTTTCAGATACCGGCGGGCCGTGCGCACATTCTCCACAATGAAGTGGCGCAACGACAACACCAGCTCTATATTGCCGGCCGGAATAGTGTCGGAAACCGGGGCGCCGCTGATGGGTACAGGCACAAGATAAAGGGCTGCTTTATTTTTCATACTACAAAATTAACAAAAATCCCCGTTTTTTGCTAATTTTGCACCCAAATGATTGAAGATAAAATTTTACCCGAGGCTTTCAAGGCCAGGATTGCCGACACGCTCGGCAAGGAAATCGCAGACGTTTTGCTGCCGGCTCTCGACACGGAACCGGACACCTCTATACGCATAAACATCAATAAGCCACCGCATTCGCCGCTTTATAAAGACATGACGGAAGTGGCATGGTGCGGCAGCGCGTTCTATCTGGAGGAGCGTCCGCGCTTCACCATGAATCCGCTGCTTCATGCCGGCGCTTTTTATGTGCAGGACGCTTCTTCCACGGTGTATGAGACATTGGTGCACAACCTTGGTCTGGAGTCGCCGGTGCGTGCCGCCGACCTCTGCGCCGCGCCGGGTGGGAAGACCACGGCCGTGCTCAACGCGCTCCCCGAAGGAAGCGTGATGCTTGCCAATGAATATGTCGGCACACGCGCCAACATTCTGAGGGAAAACCTGTGCAAATATGGCTATCCTGATGTGATAGTGACCAATGCCGACGTGTCGCGCCTGAAGAAAATGAAAGGGATGTTCGACCTTATCTGCGTCGATGCCCCCTGCTCGGGCGAGGGAATGATGCGCAAGGAAGCCGCCGCACGCACGCAATGGTCGGAAGGGCTCATAAAGCAATGTGCCGCCTTGCAGCGGGAGATTATCGACGACGCGGTGGAGATGCTCGCACCGGGTGGATACCTCATCTACAGCACCTGCACCTTCAATACGGAGGAGGATGAGGACAATGCCGCCTACATCGCCGACACCTGCGGACTGACACCGGTGCAGACTGGGCTTGCAGGACATTTCGGCATACAGCCGGAGGTGAAGGGCACGATACCGTGCCTGCGGTTCATGCCCGGATTCACACGTGGCGAAGGATTGTTTGTCAGCGTTTTCCGCAAGGAGGAGGGGCCGGTCGGAAGCGAGCCTAAAAAGGGGAAGAAGAGCGTGAAGAAAGGAAAGGCGGGAGGTGCCGATGCAAAGATGCTTGCCGATGTCGGCAAATGGGTGACCGGTGAGAGGGAGATACGCCGCCACGGCGACTCGCTTCTCGCGCTCTCGGCCGCCACGGCGGAAATGCTCGACCGAATTCCTAAGGATGTAAGGATAATGGCAGCCGGAGTGGAAGTGGGTGAGATAAAAGGAAAAGACCTGATTCCCTCCCACGCATTGGCTATGTCGACAGCATCGGCCCGGACGTTTGCGGAAGTGGAACTGACGGAAGAAGAGGCCCTGCGGTATCTGTCGCGCGAGGCAATCACGCTCCCGCCCGACACCCCGAAAGGCTACATCACTGTGACGTTTGATGGTTTTCCTCTCGGAATGGTAAAAAATCTCGGCAACCGCTGCAACAACCTCTATCCGCAGGAATACCGGATCAGAAACAAGGCGTAAGTTGAATCAAGATATTAGTTTCAGCCTGAATGAAGAAACCACGTTTTGCCATATTGATTCTATTTGTGCTGTCTATATTGTCGAATATAGGCATGTCGTCTTATTCATCCAATAATCAAGACGACTTTATAGAACGCATCAGGAGCGTGACAAACGATTCCACCGACAAAAATTATATATTTTTCGGATGCGGACATCATGGCATGATATGGTCTAAGATCGCTTTCGATTCAATAGGGATACATCTATCGAATGGCACCACAAGAACAACAATAAGCGACGAACAACCATCGGATACCGGCATCGACACTATAAGATTTATTGAAAATAACATACATACGATAAACTGGGGAATTGATTCACTATATCTTGATGCCAAACTATTTGACAGCAAGCCAAGCGATATCTATAATCCTATTTACCAGGAACTATCTGTAATCAAAAATGGCAATTTGTTTTTTCACCATAGCAACACAGAAAACATCATCGGCTTAAACAGTAATAAATTCAATCATAAACTTCATAAGCTTATGAATCTGATGCTATGGATAGCATCGCCTCCATTACGCCAGTATATCCCGGCATCTGCCGACTCCCTGACGAATAAGTAGTTTATCGAATAATTCTGAAACAAGAGAGCTGCATTTCACGTTTTTATAAGTGAGGCCTTATCCGATGCCGGATGCGGACTAATAATCAATGATTAAAGCATGGAACGGACTTTCATGATGGGCTGGAGCAAAGCCACCTACTTTAGATTGCCAATAACGATTATCGTGCTTCTTCCCGCAGTCATATTCATGATTGCCGAGGTTCCGTTCATTGGCATTCCGGTAGGCGGCATTATAGCGTTTGAAGTGTGGCTTTATTATAAGGTGATCCACTCTAACAGATACGTTGTGAGCGATAATGAGCTTGCAGTACGACAATTCTGGAGAAAAACGAAAATCTACCGGATCGACCGGATTCTGAAAATAGAGTATGTAGACCTTGGATACGACTGGGGAAGGACTGCTCCTAATGCACGGTTTCAGTTGGCGATATACTTCAGCCGGGATTATGTAAAGAGCGTCATGCCATTCCGTTTCGGACCTGTCGACAGAGATGGATTTGTAGAAGCTCTGCTGGAAAGCAATCCCGCCATCGCGGTTGACAGGGAAGACAGGGAGAACGACTATTTAAAAAAATAATTTGTTGATATTAATATCCGATGTCTCGCTTCGGGTAACGAAACAAAAAAGGAAGAAAAATCATATATGCTTGAAGTAAGGAACATATATAAGTCTTTCGGGAGCCTTGATGTGCTGAAAGACATATCGCTCACGATAGGGAAAGGGGAGATTGTGGCTATCGTTGGCCCGTCGGGCGCCGGCAAAACCACTCTTCTGCAGATAATGGGAACGCTGGAACTCCCCGACCGTGGAAGCGTATGCTTCAACGGCACGGAACTGATCGGGATGAAAGACAAGAAACTGTCGGCTTTCCGCAACCGCAACATGGGATTCGTGTTCCAGTTCCACCAGTTGCTGCCGGAATTCACGGCGCAGGAAAACGTGGCGTTGCCGGCATTGATAGCCGGGATGTCGCGGAGCAAGGCTATGGCTAAGGCCAAGGAACTTCTCGGGCAGTTGGGACTGGCAGAACGGCTGCACCATAAACCGGCGGCGATGAGCGGTGGCGAACGACAGCGCACAGCCATAGCCCGTGCGCTTGTCAACGACCCGGAGATTATCTTTGCCGACGAGCCGACAGGAAGCCTCGATTCGGCCAACCGCGAGGAAATACAGTCGATCTTCGCCGACTTGCGCGACAGATTGGGCCAGACGGTGGTGATGGTGACTCATGACGCGTCGCTTGCCGGCATAGCCGACCGGGTGATAGAGATGGCCGACGGACGGATCCTGAACACCGAAAACTGACTCCAATCGCCCAGTCGGGATTGAAAAGTGTATTTTTC
>JAUNFY010000027.1 GCA_030524805.1 Bacteroidales bacterium
TATCGTAACTGTTTTTATGCCGTAACTGATTATATGTCGCCGCTGTTTTTACTAAGATAAATTCTTATATCAACGTATATTGGCGATGCTGATGATGTCGGCAAAAACACCGGCAGCCGTAACCTCAGCACCGGCACCATATCCCTTGATTTCCATTGGGTATTCCTTATACCTCTCGGTAGTGAGCAATATCACGTTGTTGCTTCCCTCCAGATTATAGAAGGGATGCGAACTGTCGATGCTGCGAAGCGCCACGCTTACCTTGCCATTGTCGAGACATGCCACAAAACGGAATTTCTCTCCTTTGCGCGCAGCTTCTTCACGCCGCTGTTCGAACCCGGCATCCATCTTCCGGAGGTTGCCGATGAAATCGCCGGCGTCGCCGGCAAACAGTTCTTCCGGCACAAACAACTGCTTTTCCACATCTCCCTGTTCCACCACATAACCGGCCTCACGGGCAAGGATCACAATCTTCCTCACCACATCTTTGCCGCTGAGATCAATGCGAGGGTCGGGCTCGGCATATCCTGCATCGCGGGCCATCTCCACAGCGCGGCTCAAAGGCACATCGGCCGACAGCACATCGAAAATGTAGTTGAGCGTTCCCGACACCACTGCCTCTATCTTGAGAATCTTATCGCCGGAATTGATGAGCGAGTTGATGGTGTTGATGATCGGCAGGCCGGCCCCCACGTTGGTCTCGAACAGGTATTTGACGTCACGTTCCCGCGCCGTATTCTTTAGTCCGATATATTGAGGATAGGGAGATGACGCCGCAATTTTGTTAGCCGTCACCACATTCACGTTATTGCGGAGCAACTCCCCGTAGAGCGATGCAATCTCCGCCGAGGCGGTGCAGTCGACAAACACGGAGTTGTAGACATTCATCTTCAGCACCTCCTCCATGATTGTGGCCGGCGAGGCGTCGAGACTGCTTTCATGCAACAACTCCTTGAATCGCGCCGTGTCAAGTCCATCCCTGTTGAATACAGCCTTCCGGCTTGATGCGATGCCCACGACGTTGATGCGAAGATTTTTCTCACGCTCCAGCTTCTCCTGCTGCTTGGCTATCTGCCGCAGCAGACTTCCGCCCACATTACCGACACCTGCCACAAACACGTTGAGCACCTGCGACTCGGAGAGGAAGAATGAGTCGTGAATCACGTTGAGCGTCTTTGTAAGGCTCTTGCGGTCAACGACAAACGAAATGTTTGTCTGCGCCGCACCTTGCGCGCATGCTATCACGTTGATACCGTTGCGACCGACAGTGTTGAAAAGTTTGCCGACGATGCCGGTGCTTTGCTTCATGTTCTCCCCTACCACCGCAACCGTGGCAAGATTGCGCTCCACCGAAACGTCGTTGAACATACCATCGGCCAACTCCACCGCAAATTCCCGCCGCAGTGTCTCCACGGCAAGGTCAGCGTCATCGTTGCGAACGGCAATGGTGGTGTTGTTCTCGCTGGCAGCCTGCGACACGAGGAACACGCTCACACCTCGTCCTGTCAGGGCATTGAAGATGCGCGAGTTCACACCGATCACTCCCACCATGCAGAGGCTGCTGATGGTGACAAGTGCTGTGTCGTTGATCGAAGAAATACCCTTTATGAGTTTGGCGCTCTCCACATTCTCATTGCTGATGAGAGTGCCGGGGGCTTCCGGATTGAAGGTATTCTTTACCTTGATAGGTATGTTCTTGTGATATACGGGATAAATCGTAGGAGGATATATCACCTTTGCGCCGAAGTTGCAGAGCTCCATGGCTTCAGTGAAAGTCAGCCGTGGAATCACGTAGGCATGGTCTATCACCCGCGGGTCGGCAGTCATGAAGCCATCCACATCCGTCCATATCTCAAGAATCTCGGCTTCGAGCGCGGCAGCCATGATCGCCGCGGTGTAGTCGCTTCCCCCGCGGCCGAGGTTGGAAATGTCGCCTTCCGAGTCGGTTGCGAGAAAACCACCGCACACGGCAATCGTCCATGGTTCCGACGAGAGTGTCTCTTCTATGAGCCTGTTGGTCAGTTCCGTGTCGAGAATCTCCTCTGAATGCGGACCCTTCTTGGTGCGGATGAATCGCAAAGAATCGAAATGTACCGCACCTTCAATTACGGCAGCTACAATCTCGCTCGACATCCTCTCCCCGTAGCTGACTATTATCTTCTGGGCCCTCGGCGAGAGGTCGCGCAACAGAGTGACACCTTTATATATGTTGGCGAGCTGCTCGAGCATCATCCTTATCTTCGACTCGGTGGCCGGACGGCGTTCGGGGGGCACGATGGTCTCCACCACCTCAATGTGCCGCTCCACTATGCGGGCATATTGCTCCAGATAACCCACATTGTCTTCCTTGGCAAGCTGGGCAGTGGAGAGAAGCATGTCGGTGATGCCTCCGAGAGCCGACACCACCACTATGGTCCTACCATCTTCTTTCTCGACTATTTTCTTCACATTGGCGAGACTCTCAGCCGTCGCTACCGACGAGCCGCCGAACTTCATAACTTTCATACGGGATGACATAAATTCCCGCAAAATTACAAAAAATACCCGAATCTCCGAAACCTTTATTGATAAATTAAAAATTCTTAAAAAATATTCCGTTTTTCAAAAACGTTTCCGTTTGATATTTGTATTACTGATATAAGGGCATCGGTTTCAGGTTCCGCTGTCTTTTTTATAGGTCCACGTTTAATAATTTAACTTCCACGCCACATTATGGTTGCAACCCTTCTTGTCATCTTCATCCTCGGCTACCTCTTGATAGCATGCGAACACGTGCTGCATGTCAACAAAGCCACCTTCGCCCTCATCATGTGCTCGCTGCTCTGGGCCGTCTACGCTCTCTTAGGCCATGACGCAGCTCTCAGTTCCGACCTCATCGAAGCGCTCGGCGACACCTGTGAGATTGTAGTCTTCCTTATCGGAGCAATGACGATTGTAGAACTCATCGACCGCTACGGAGGTTTCCGCGTCATCACCGACCGCATCCATGCCAAAGACAAGCGGAAACTGATGTGGATTCTCTCCCTCTTCGCATTCTTCCTCTCGAGCGTGCTCGACAACATGACCACCACCATCATCATGGTCATGATGCTGCGCCGGATGATCAAAGACATGAACGAGCGCTGGACCTTCGCCTGCGTGATAGTGCTCGCGGCCAACGCCGGCGGCGCATGGTCGCCCATCGGCGATATCACCACCATCATGCTCTGGATGAAGAACTACGTATCTTCGGTCGACCTCATCGTCAACCTCATCCTCCCCTCCCTCGTGTCGGTGTGCATACCCGTGCTCATTGCCTCCCACCTCATCCCGGCTTCGAAGATGGAACCG
The DNA here is from genome assembly GCA_030524805.1 of Bacteroidales bacterium. Lineage (GTDB taxonomy): Bacteria > Bacteroidota > Bacteroidia > Bacteroidales > Muribaculaceae > Lepagella. Next base: position 3,331 of record JAUNFY010000027.1, read on the forward strand.
CTCAACACCCAGGACAACCGCGTGGGCTACGACCTCTACGCCGAACGTCCGCGCCTCTCGATGCTCATCCTCATCTGCGGCGTGGCAGGTCTGATCTTCGTGCCAATCTTCAAAACGATGACCCACCTTCCCCCCTACATGGGCATACTCTTCTCGCTCGGCGTGCTCTGGCTCCTCACCGAACTTCTCGTGCGCCACTACAACCTCGACGGCAAGATTGAAGGCCGGGTGTCGCAGGTGATCCGCAGCATCGACATGTCTACCATCCTCTTCTTCCTCGGCATCCTCATGGCAGTGGCGGCACTCAGCCAGGCAGGCATCCTTACCAGCCTTGCGGAATGGCTCAATGAGAAATACCACGACGTATATATCATCAACGGCATCATCGGCGTTCTCTCCTCCATAGTAGACAACGTTCCCCTTGTGGCAGCCTGCATGGAGATGTATCCCGTAGCCAACGATGCTATGGTGGCAGCGGCAGCCGATCCGGCCTACACCGCACTCTTCGTTGAAGACGGACTTTTCTGGCATCTGCTCACGTTCTGCGCCGGTGTCGGTGGCAGCCTTCTCATCATCGGTTCGGCAGCCGGAGTGGTAGCCATGGGCATCGAGAAGATTCCTTTCACATGGTATCTGAAACGTATCACTTGGTTGGCTTTCATCGGTTACTTAGCCGGCATAGGCGTAATATGGCTTGAAACCCTCCTGCTCTTCTGACGATACATTCCACATAAAGAACAACAATATAAGCCTCAGACTCCTTCCTGTTTTGAAAGTGAGTCTGAGGCTTTCAGTTCGGCTTATGTCCTCACGCGGTGCTTTCACTCCGGCATTCCACCGCTGCAAATTCACCCGTAAGCACTGGCTAAGATTTCAGGGCGTTTCTATGATTTTCCAAAAACTTTTATTATCTTTGCATCATTCCGTCTGAATAAGATATGGAAGTTGTTTAAACAACTCCATGGCGTGTATCAGCAAATGGCTACAAACCCTCAACTGAAAATACTCTTTGACTTCGATGGCACTGTCTGCAGCGTGGAGACGATTCCTTACGTTGCAGCCGCGCTTGATTTGCCGTCGGCCGCGGAGATAGCATCGCTGACCGATTGCTCAGGCACACTAACCGACGACTACGACAGCAATCTACGCCTCCGCATCAAACTGATGAGAAATGTAGCAGTAGAAGATTTCGCACGGCTTCTTCCTCTGCATCTGCTGCGCCCCGCAATCGCGGGATTCATCCGCAGTCACCGGGAAGTCTGCGCAATCGCAAGCTGCAACCTCGACTGCTGGATCTCACACCTCACCCGGCATCTCGGCATCCCGTGCCATCTTTCAAAAGCCATCGTAAACGACGGGTGTGCAGCAGACATAGAATACATCACCGACAAAGCGGCCGTGGTGAGAGACTACCGCCGGAAAGGCTACCGGGTGGTATTCATCGGCGACAGCGCTTCCGACCTGCAGGCGATGGGCGAAGCCGATGCCGGCATCCTGCTCGCTTTTTCAGCAAAGACACCGGGCAATATCGACGGCCGTATTAACGTTGTAAGTTCAGAAAAAGATTTACTCACGCACCTTGAAACCTTCATCGCAGGGCAAGGTGCTGAAACCTACCATTGATTGCACATGATTACTTTAGTGACAGGGGGACAAAGATCGGGCAAAAGCAAGTTTGCCGAGCAACTCGCCCTCCGGAATTGCGCAAATCCGTTCTATATCGCGACCGCACATATATGGGACGATGAATTCCGCCGGCGCGTTGACATCCATAAGCAACGGCGAGGCCCTGAATGGACCACTATAGAAGAAACGCTCCATGTAGGCGATCTCACCATCCCGGCCGGTGCTACCGTCTTACTCGACTGCCTTACACTTCTCTCCACCAACTGGTTGATGGAATGCGACAATGACTCAGACGTCGCTTTCCAGCGCATTTCGGAAGAGTTGCGCAAATTGCTCGGAAATAACGCCGATTTCATTCTGGTCACCAACGAAATAGGCCTCGGAGGTATTTCCGAAAACGCCCTGCAACGTAAATTCACCGACCTTCAGGGCAACGTCAACGCCCTTGCAGCGTCGCTGGCAGACAATGTGTATTTTTCAGTGAGCGGAATACCGGTCAAAATCAAATGAATTCCCTCATCCATCAGTCTACATTTTATTCATTATAATACCTTATCTATCTGAATAAAAGCATTCTCTCCGCTAACAATCCAAACCTACCACCGCTATATGAATTTCGACATCAAACCTCTCGATCAATCTCTCCGCAACGATATAATCGCTAAAATCGACAATCTCACCAAACCCAAAGGCTCGCTCGGCATGCTCGAGGAAATTGCCTTGCAGCTCTGCCTTATCCAGAAGACACTCACCCCGGAACTCCGCCAACCCCACAACGTGCTTTTCGCTGCCGACCACGGCATTATCGAAGAAGGGGTGACGGTATCGCCCAAAGAAGTGACATGGCAACAGCTCAGCCATTTCTCGAAAGGGGGCGCGGGCATCAATTTTCTTTGCGAGCAGCATGGCTTCAAGCTCGTTCTCGTTGATTCGGGAGTGGACTACGACATTCCGTCTGGTCACGGCATCATCGACATGAAAATAGACCGCGGCACCCGCAATTTCCTTCACGGACCGGCCATGACCGCCGAACAACTTGACGAATGCCTTGCGAACGGTGCGAAAGTAGTGGAAGAGATTTCGAAGTCTACCGGCTGCAATATCATAAGTTTCGGAGAAATGGGAAGCGGCAACACCTCGGCCTCCTCGATGTGGATGCACCTTTTCACCGGCATTGACCTCGACCTCTGCATCGGCGCAGGTGCCGGCCTCGACAATCCCGGCATCCGCCATAAGAAGGACGTGCTCCGACGCGCACTCGACAACTACAGCGGCGGCGATGACACGCTGAGCAAAATGGCATGGTTTGGCGGTTTTGAGATGGTGATGGCTGTGGGCGGTATGCTGAAAGCGGCAGAACTCGGCATGACTATAATTGTGGATGGTTTCATAATGACATCCTGCATTCTTGCGGCATCCCGACTCTATCCGAACGTCATTGACTATGCCATTTTCGGACATCAGGGAGATGAAAGCGGTCACAAACTGATGATCGGTGCCCTCGGTGCCCGACCGCTGCTCCACCTTGGTCTGAGGCTCGGCGAGGGCAGCGGCGCCGTATGCGCATATCCCATTATAGAATCAGCCGTAAGAATGATCAACCGCATGGACCAGTTCGGTGATGCCAACGTAACACGTTATTTCTGATGGACAGAATCTTAGCCTCATTGATATTCTTCACGCGGCTGCCTTTGTGGAAGGTTGTCAACCCTCCCCAAAAGGCATATTCCGATGTGGTGGTGTTCTGGCCTCTCACAGGTTGGCTCACGGGCGGACTGACAGCCCTCACGCTGTGGGGAGCGTCGTATATAATGCCATGGCCCGTAGCCATCATCCTCGCCATTTCCTTGCGGCTGCTCCTTACGGGTGCCCTGCATGAAGACGGTCTGGCTGATTTCTGCGACGGTTTCGGCGCGGGCGGTGACAAAACCCGGATTCTCGCCATCATGAAAGATTCCCACATCGGCACATACGGAGTGATCGGACTGATAATTTATTTCCTGCTCTATTTCGTCATCCTCGTGTCGCTGCCCCTTGAAATAGCCGCCCTCGGCGTCTTTTCGGCCGATGCCTTCGGCAAATGCGCGGCAGCACAGATCACCAATATCCTCCCATACGCCCGACCGGAGGGTGCCAAAAACAAAATCTCATACACGAGAATGTCGGCAGTCAAAATCCTTCTCTGCCTGATAGCAGGCGTCGCGCCATTGTGTTTCGCCACCTTCCTTGCAGGCTGGCGAATACTCCCGGCTGCCGTGCTCCCCATCATCATGATATGTTGGCTCACCGGCCTCATGCGCAAGAAATTAGGGGGATATACAGGGGACTGCTGCGGCGCATCTTTCCTACTTATTGAAATATCATTCCTGTTGGGCCTCGCCATCTCATTCACCGCTCTATGAACCTCATCTTCATCCGACACACCGCAGTGGCGGTAGAGAAAGGAATCTGCTACGGACAGACAGATGTTGCCCTTGCCGACACTTTTCCGCATGAAGCTGAGGCCGTAGCGCGGCAACTCTCCGGTTGCAAGATAGACAGGGCCTACACCAGCCCATTGTCGCGCTGCCGGAAATTGGCTGAATTCTGCGGATTTAAAGATGCAACCACCGACGACCGACTGATGGAGATGAACTTCGGCGAATGGGAGATGAAACGATATGACGACATCCGCGACCCGCGTCTGCAGCAATGGTATGAAGATTACCTGAACGTAGCCGCCACCGGTGGAGAGTCGGCCATGATGCAACGCGACAGATTGCGCGATTTCCTTGATTCACTGGAGTTTTCCGACAATAAGACAATAGCGATATTCACTCATGGCGGAATACTTATCCATGCCTTGGTGATGCTGGGAGGCCTCTCCTACTCGGAGGCTTACGCTTCCGGTATCAAATACGGCTCCATTCTCCATCTTTCGATGAAGAAATAAAGCTAACATCTTAACCAACGCCAACAGTAGCATTAGCCAACACCAACAGAAGCAATATTTACCGACCGGCTGAAATATATAGACGCAACTGCCTCTATATGGCCAACGCGAGGAAAACAGCTATGAATTCGGCAATACGGCTTACCCTGACAGCTTTCAGCATATCGGCGTAGGTCAGTTGCCGGCTGGTGGTGCCGATGTACGGTTTATATACTGTCTCGCCAAAATAATCATGCGTGCCCCCGAAACGGCAATCGAGGATACCGGCGAGAGCCGCCTCCGGCCATCCGCTGTTGGGACTCGCATGCTCCGGACCATATTTCATCACAAACTTCCATAAACCGGGTCGGCCGGCCGCGATGATGAGCAGCAATGCCGTGAGCCGTGCCGGAATAAGGTTGGCGATGTCGTCGATTCTTGCCGCCACGCATCCGAAGTCTTTATACCGTTCGTTCCTATACCCAATCATGGAGTCGAGCGTGTTGACCATCTTATAGGCCATCATGCCCGGCAAACCGAGAAGCACATACCAGAACAGGGGCGCCAGCACGCCGTCGCTCAGATTTTCGGCAAGTGTCTCAAGCGCTGCGGTACGGACCTCATTGTCGGTGAGCGACGCCGTATCCCTGCCTACAATCCGCCCAACCTGACGACGCCCCTCTTCGAGCGAACGGTCGGCAGCCGCAAACACCTCACGCACCTCGCGAATCAATGTGGTGCCGGCAAGACAATAAAATATACCGACAGCCTCCACTGAGATCTTGACCCAAGGGAAAGGGGAAAGCATCAACATGAGCAGATAAACCACTATGAATGTGCCTAAAATCAACAGTCCGGCTGCAATTCCACCCTTCAGCATCCGGTCGCGGCCTTTGTTGAGAGTCTTTTCAAGACCGGAAATCATCTTGCCGAACCCTACCACCGGATGTGGCAACCGGACAGGATCGCCAAATACAAGATCGAGCAGCCATCCTGCCAACAACGGTATTCTTGAAATTGCGTATTGTATCATGTTCGTTCCTTGTCAATCCATCGCTTTATGTTTTCAATCAACATATCATTCTCCTCGGGAGTCTGTGCCGCCACCCTGAAATGTCTTTCATCCAGACCCTCGAAATTTGATGCGTCGCGTATAAGGATGCCGGCTTCCTGAATGAGATACTCCTTGAGCTGCCACGCACTTCCCTGCGGAAGCTCGCAAAGTATGAAATTGCAGTCGGTAGGCCGGACCTTTATTCCACACTCCGACAACGCAGCCGACAACCTCAATGCCTCAGAGTGAAGAAGAGCCGAATCTATCTTATAGTCGGAAATGTTGCCGAGCAGGTAGAGTGCGGCAGCCATCGACAGTCCGTTGACCGACCATGGCATGCGCCTCCGTTTTATGCGGTCCATCAATTCCCGGCAACCCACCGCATACCCGATCCTCAGACCGGGCACAGCAAAGCGCTTGGTGAGCGAACCCAAAAGAATAACATTGCCGGCTTCCAGCGCATCGGCAGTGGTCAGCACCGGCAAGAGGGTATAATCAGAGTATGCCTGATCCACGATTAATATCTTATCCCGGTTTTCAGCAATAACCCTAAGAAGGACGCTTTTTTCCACTACCTCTCCCGTGGGATTATTGGGATTGCAGAGCCAGACCAGATCAGCATCAGCCGGAATATCATCAAGCGAACCGACATAGCACACCTCATGGCCATGTAGAATAGCAGCGTCCTGATATTCACGGAATGTAGGGACAACAATGGCCGACTTGCATGAGGGAAATTCCGCGGCGATAAGGTAGATAGCCTCGGTGGCACCGTTTGCTACCATCACGTGCTCCGGAAGTGCATCATGCAATTCCGCCACCGCTCTCTCTACTGCCAACGGCTCCGGCTCCGGATAAGCTGTAACGGCATCGACCGACGCCGCTATCGCCTTCATCAAATCCCTGTGATCGAAAGCTGAATGAATGTTGGTGCTGAAATTATGCTTCACCTTTCCGGCATATCGCCAGAGGTCATCTCCATGTCCGTAGATCATATCAACTTAATATTTCATAAAGAAGGTCGATGTCGATGTGCCGCCTGAGATGGTTCGCCAACCTATCGTATTGCAACTGTCTGAATGTGTCGTTATCCATCACCTCCGCCGCACCGTTTCCGGCACCTGCAGCGGACAGGAGATGACGTATCACCACGTCATTGTCGAGAATGCCATGAATATAAGTTCCGATCACCTTGCCATCGCCGCTCATGCAGCCATCGGAGCCGCCGGATTCAAACTCACACGGACTATCGCAACCGCCGGAAAGCGACGTGCGTCCATTGTGAATCTCATAGCCATCGCACAGCGCTGATTGCTCCATGAAGCGGAACCTGACCTGACGTGTCACCTTATTGCCATCCATCACCGTAGCCACAGGCAACAGACCGAGTCCTTCTATCTCGCAAGGCTCTCCCTCCACCCCCTCGGGATCGGAAATGAGATTGCCAAGCATCTGATAACCTCCGCATATTCCCATCACCGGTTTGCCTTCACGGCTTGCCGCAATGATAGCCTCAGCCATACCGGTCTCCTTCAACTTCTTCAGATCGGCAATCGTAGATTTGCTTCCGGGCAGTATCACTATATCTGCTTTCTGCAGTTCCTCCGGAGTGCTGACATAATATAAATTTATTTCCGGATACCTTTCAAGCACGTCGAAATCGGTATAATTGGAAATGTGACTGAGAAGCACCACGCCTACATTGACCTTACCTTCGGCTGAGGAATGATTCTTCACCGAAAGCGCTACGGAATCCTCTTCATCGATATGAATATCGTCGGCAAAGGGTACCACACCCAGCACCGGGACTCCGCAGATTTCCTCCATCATTTTCTTCCCCTTCTCAAACAGCCTGAGATCACCCCTGAATTTATTGACGATGATTCCCTTTATGCGCTCCCTGTCTTCCGGAGCCTGCAACATGATGGAACCGTAGGCACTTGCAAACACACCTCCCCTGTCGATATCCGCCACCAGCAGCACTTTGGCATCGGCATACCGCGCCATCGACATGTTCACGAGATCTGTATCCCGAAGATTGATCTCGGCTATACTTCCGGCTCCCTCCATCACTATAGGATTGTAGCGCTGCGCCAGTCTGTCGAAGGCATCATGCACCTCCTTGCGCAGCACATCGCGTCCCTCATTACGATAATAAGTGTAGGCATCGCGGTTGCCTATCGGAATTCCATTGAGCACCACCTGCGATGTGTGATGCCCCGACGGCTTCAGGAGCAAGGGATTCATGTCGGTGGAGCAGGCTATTCCGGCCGCCTCGGCCTGCACGGCCTGCGCCCTGCCGATTTCCTTTCCATCAGGAGTGGCGTATGAGTTGAGTGCCATATTCTGCGCCTTGAAGGGAGCGGGGCGATAGCCATCCTGCAGAAAGATGCGGCAAAGCCCTGTGGCAATGACGCTCTTTCCGACATCGCTTCCTGTACCGGCAAGCATTACGGGCGACAGTCGTTTCATTTCAATTTTCTTTTGTAGGCAAACTGTTTCCAACGTTCCTCGCCAATGGCACCCATCTGAGCCTGAGCCCTCGCCATGACAAAAAACAAATCGGAAAGCCTGTTGATATATTGCAATATTATCTCCGGGACCGCATCCTTCTCATGCAGCTGCCACAGACGCCTCTCCGCCCTGCGCGCCACCGCACGGCACTGATGCAGAAACGAGGCCACCGGAGAGCCGCCGGGTAAAACAAAATATTCGGAGTCGCCGCTTGCGGCACTTATATTGTCGATGATGTTTTCGACGTCGGTCACGCAGTCGTCAGGGATTGAGTTTGGATTCCCGCTACGTTTATCTCCGGGTGTGGCCACTATGCTCATCAGCGCCATCATCCGCATCTGGATATCCTTCAAAGCCGCCTGCCATTCATGATCGGCCGGCAGAAACGAACGCACAGTGCCGATGGCTACGTTCAACTCATCAAGCGTTCCATTCGCTTCAATCCTGATGTCTGTCTTCGGCACCCTTCCGCCACCATGAATGGCTGTCGTGCCCCGGTCGCCCGAGCGTGTGTATATTCTTTTCATAGCTGCCAGAGTTTCATCAAATCGTTGTCGCCCCAATATAAATGAGTATATGATGCAAATGCGTTCTTGTGGCGATATACCGGTGTGGATACAGCCTTTCCCCTTGCGTTGGTTTGAACAGCTACAGACTTCAAACCGCCGTCGTCAACAACCTTTGAGTAATGAAATTCATGACCCATGAAGGCAACGTCGCCAAAATCCACTTTCCGGTAGCCCAGCGACAACTTTGCATCAGCCATGGTGCACCGCAAAGGCAAGACACCACACATCGGGCTACCATCAATCTCTCGTGCAAGATATATCATACCTCCGCATTCCGCCCACAATTTACCGCCATTCCCGACATAATTTCTCACCGATTCCTTCATGGAATCATTGGCCGCCAGACTCTCCTTGAAAAGTTCGGGATATCCTCCCGGCAGATACACCAGATCGGCATTAGGCAGACGGCTGTCGCGCAGCGGTGAGAAAAAAGCAATCTCGTAGCCCATCTTCCTGAATCTGTCGAGATTTGCCTGATAAATGAAATTGAACGCTTCATCACTTGCCACTGCCACCACCTTACCGGATGCCGCATATCCGCAGTCGCCGATCCTTGCGGAATCCGGCAGCCCGGCGATATCTGACAACCGGTCGATATCGACATCCGCTTCCACGGCATCAGCCGCTGCATTGATGAAACCCTCCATTTCCCCGCGCGCCCTCAAAGTGAGGCCGAGGTGTCTTGACGGAGTTGACAACGCGTCGTTTTTCCTGATAAAGCCCAGACATTCCACGCCTGCATCTTCACATGCTTCCTTCAGACAGGCGAAATGAGATTCCGACGACACCCGGTTGAAGACGACACCCGCTATCTTTATTCCCGGCTTGAAATGTTTGAAGCCATATATGACAGGAGCCACGCTGTAGGCCGTCGATGCCGCGTTGACAAGCAATATCACAGGCAATCCCAGAAGCCGGGAAAGCCCCGCACTGCTCCCCTCCATCTTTGAATATCCGTCGAACATGCCCATGACACCCTCTATGACCGACACATTCTTTCCATCCGAATATGCAGCGTACAATTCCCTCACATGCTCTTCCGACGACATGAAGACATCAAGATTGATCGAATTGCGTCCGGCTGCACAGCCATGAAACTGAGTGTCGATATAATCAGGCCCGCACTTGAACGGCTGTACGGACACACCTCTTCTCGTAAGGGCCCTCATGAGTCCCAACGAAAATGTAGTCTTACCGCAACCCGACGAAGTGGCCGCCACAATTAATCCCTTTCCTGCCATATAAGTGTCTTCAATAAATGAGTTGATTTATCCAGGGGCTTTCGAAGTCAATGTATATCAGAGCATCCTGTCACGACCTTACATAATGGGGAAGCCGGTCGGGGATGACCATTGATATCTCCACCATTCCCGCAATTTCTCCATTACGGCGCCACGGAGTCTGATATATCATCTTTTTCACGTCGCCCTTGGCAATGGTGTAGCTGTTGCTTTCACCTGTGGCGAGCATGTGAAGTATCTTCTCTTTCGATGCCGGGCTATGACACTCAAAAAGATTCTTGCCGATGAGGTCGCCATGGCCGGCGAATGTGGCACGCGCCTTATCATTCATATAGAGAATTATTCCTTCAGCATCGCACACTGTCACCGCACAGTTCATCTGCTCAGCCCATTCTATGTTTTCTATCATTGAAGTTGTTTATCCTTATTTACGAATTATAAAAATCAACATGAAACTTGAATTGTTTATGCAAATTTAATATTATTCCTGAAAATACACAAATAAATCAGATGGTGAGGAAAATCTGCCCTGCATCCGTGATCAGCATCAATGTGAGGTCACCATCGGGATAACATTTCCTACACACCGAATAGCATAGCCTGAGGATATGAGGGAAGAACTTGCCGGCATCTTCCTCCTGCAGAAGGGTCCACAGCTCCCTCGCCATATTGATATTCCGTATCGCCTGCAGGGCAATGGCTCCACACCCGGCCTTCTCCGCTTCATTGGCGAGGAAGTCGCGGTTGACCGTCACTTTATGGCTGTGGGTATCGGTATTGCCCTCAGCCAACTTCACCGCCTTGCCGAGCATGACGCCCAACGTAAGCCGCTTGATGCCAATATCCGAAGCCATTTTCAATGATTCGCCGATGGCATTGCCATAATGGATAAATGCCATCGAAGGAAGTTCTGGATAGCGCTCCCTGACCACTTTCTCACTCCTCGCTCCGGAATTGAGAACTATCCTTTCACATCCGCACGACATCGCGACTTCCATCTCCCGCCCTATCGCTTCCATAAAAGCCTCATTGGAAAACGGCATGACGATTCCCGACGTTCCTATGATTGAGATTCCACCGACTATGCCAATCCTTGCATTGAAAGTTTTCAAGGCAAGGGCCTCACCACCCGGCACGGAGAGAGTGACATCGCAACCTGACGGATAAATGGCCAGCAGTTCTTCCCTCATCATCTGCCTCGGCACCGGATTTATAGCCGGCTCCCCTATCTCCAGGCCGGTGCCGGGAAGAGTGACAGTGCCGATGCCCTCGCCGCCATAGAAATGCACATCATGATGATCGGCAAGCCTGACGTCAGCCTTCACCATACATCCGTCGGTGACATCCGGATCATCGCCCGCATCCTTGATCACGCTTGCCTCAGCCCGATCGGCGGAAATGACTCTGACCGAATGAATCTTCATACTCATTTCCTCTCCATCAGGAATAGCAAACGATATATATCCGGAGTCTTCACCCTCGGTCAAGGCAAGCAACGCCGCTTTAGCCGCCGCCGTGGCACATGCTCCGGTGGTGTAGCCGCTTCTGAGCCGGAAGAATCCCGGCGCTGTCTTTTCGATCGCCTTTCTTAGTCCGTACTCTCCTGTGATCACAATAAAACCGGCCGGGAGTTTCGGACGACGCACCACGAATACCTTCACACCTTTACCAAGGGCCGCCTCTACCTTTTCCTTAAAACCTCCTGATTCCCCGCTTTCTTTCGTTATTATAGCATCGGGCCGGATCTCATCCAGAAGCGTGCCGATATCGCCGTCTTTATCATAAAAGACCAGCCTGTCTTCGCGAAACCCGCTTTCAGCAGCCTTGGCGAGCGATTCATCCCTTTTCAAAATCCTGAAAAAGCACAAGTGTTCTTTCCAAAAACCTTTCAGTTCCGGAATTGTCTGCACTCCCGTCAATGCAAGCAGCCGACCGATTCCATGACTCCTGAGCCTTCCGACGGCGTCTTGATAATCATCACACCATATCAGCCGCCCGTCATGGACGGCATAGCGCCGCTCGTAACGTATCACAGGAATCCCCACTTCACGCGACGCTTCCGCTATGGCAGAATGAAGACGCGATGCAAACGGATGAGCGGCATCCACGATCACCTTGACCGAATTCCGGCGGCAGAATCCGGAAATCTGCTCACAATCCATCGCTCCCGACAATCTTACCGCATTGGGCGACTCTATCTGCTGAAGGTCGCCCTTTGTAGAATAGAAATATGGCTCGCCGGCCTTGTCGAGCGTTGCTACAGCCTTGCGTCCTTCAGTGGTGCCTCCAAACACTAATATCATTTGCGGAAAAGGTGTTTGAAGTTGTCGTCATAAAGTTTCGACAAACCTTCCCGATTGTCGATGGCGTCACCTACCACGAGAAGGGTGGTGAGTGTAAGATTATTGTCGTGCACGATTCGGGCAAGGTCCTTCAGCTGCCCCCTGTATATCTTCTGCTCTTTCCATGTGAGTTTATAGCATGCCGCTACCGGAGTGTCGGGCGAATACTCCATGAGGAGCTCCTTCTGCACTTCATCGACTATAGCTGCACTGAGATATATGCACATGGTGCTTTGCGACCTGGCCAACAGGTGAAGCCGCTCTTTTTCAGGCATGGGAGTACGGCCCTCGCCCCTCGTAAGGATGATAGACTGCACTTTCTCAGGGATAGTGAACTGGGAGCGGAGTTCGGCAGCCGCGGCTTGGAAAGATGAAATTCCGGGGGTGATATGATACGACATTCCATAACGATCGAAAAACGCCATCTGCTCCTGTATGGCGCCATATATGCAGGGGTCGCCGGTGTGAAGGCGCACCACGAGCAAACCTTTATCGTAAAACTGCTTCATCAGTGCGAATTGCTCTTCAAGATTCATGCTTGCGCTGCTCCTTACCACGCATCCTTGTTTTGCATAATGCGTGAGTTCTTCCGGCACAAGACTGCCCGCGTAAAGGATGAGATCGGCTTCCTCCAGAAACCTTTTACCCCTGACAGAAACAAGTTCGGGATCTCCCGGCCCGGCTCCCACTATCTCAATATGCCCCTCGCGCATGGCGCCGCGGTCTATGGCCACCGCAAAAGTGAAATCATTTTCTTCCGACAGTTTTCCTTTCTGCTTTTCCATGATGAGTCTTCCGCCATCGGCAGCCTCTATGGCACAACTTTCAGACACTCCCCACACGCCGGTGACCTCTTTCACCTTTGCCGAGGCATTTGGAACCACCACATCTTTCAACTGATCGACGGAAAAGATACAAGTTTCAGAAAGAGAGAATTGAGCAGCAAGATCCTTTACAAGCCGCTCATCTTTCTTCAATTCTATTGTTGCCACGGCTTTCAACGACAACGGACTGAGGTTGCATTCCATCATCTTGCGCCTTATGTAGTCGGCCACTCCATCAGGATTACAATCCTTTCTGCATCCGACTCCAAGATTCAAAACCTTAGGATGATAACAAAGCAACTGTATGCCCGATGGCACATCATAAATATATGGAGTGACGGCAATTATCAATTTCAGGCCGGCATTGTCGTCCATGTCTTTCATAATCCTCACGTTGGAGGGTAGAGTGCGTTCCAGCTCCGCAGTACCACTGTCGCGTACATCGAGCAAAAGTCCGGTGCTTTCCCCGTTTACAAAACTGAATATCGCCCTGTTCATCTGCTGTTTCCCGGCATCGACCTCCCAGCCAAATCTTTGCCCGAGCGTGTCGAGCGCCCACATGCCGGAATTGTCGCTCTGAGTCGTGACAACAGCCTCGGCGCCCAATATGCGTGCAATTCGCCTGCAAAGGTCATTGCCGCCTCCCACATGGCCGGAAAGTACCGATATGGCATACTTTCCCATCGAGTCGACACATATCACCGCGGGATCCTGATATTTGTCATGAATCAAAGGCATGACCGTGCGCACGCATATACCGAGCGCACCGACGAATATTATATTGCCTGCACTCTTCAAGGCGCCGGGCGTCAGCTGCCTGCGGCCCATCACCTCGCAATCGTCCAACTCCGCTGCAATGACATTGGCCGTATTTTCTCCCTCGGGAGATACATATACTATCAGATTCATCATAGGGCTTTCAGTATGGTTATAGGATTATGCGCATCAAGCGCGATATGGTGCTCTTCCATTATTTTTTTCCCGATAGACAGGACAGACTCCTTGAATATCGCGCAACTCTCGCTGCTGACAGAGTTGAAAACCATCACACACCCCGGCAACATCACCTCGTTCAAGCGTTGCACCATTTCTGTCAGTTTTCCTCCGTGGCCGCCTATAAACACAGCATCGGGACGCTGATAGCCGGTCAAATCCAAATCCATAAAATCGCTGATGGCATATTCAATGTCGGGCGCGCCGAATTTCCTCGAATTCAATTCCATCAGTTTTCTCGATTCATTCCTCTTCTCAAAGGCGATGATGTCGAGATGAGGAAATTGAAGCCGCGCCTCGATTGAAATGGACCCGGTGCAGAAGCCGATGTCCCACAGAGTCTTGCGTTGCGGCAGATCAAGCATTGCAAGCGACAGAAGCCTCACCGGCATCTTGGTGATCATGTTTCTTCGTCCACTCAAATGGACGAATTCCGATTCGGGAATACCAAAATAACGTTTCCTGTCCTCAAACCTCCGGAGAATCACGCAATTCGGATTTCGGAAAGAAAGGGCACACGCCTCTTCCGGCAGGTATACCGACACTTCCTCAGCCTCTTCATTTCCCAGACATTCCCCGATGGCCAGTTCATAATTATCATATCCATAGGCCATCATTCTCTCGGCTATCTCATCCGGGCTCTTCGACTTATCGGTGAGAACACCAATCAGAGGATATCCTTTTATGAGCGCGTCATCAAGATTTTTCCATGGCCTCCCCGTCAGCGACACACAAATCATGTCCTGATATGGCAGATTCATTCTATGAGCAAGCATCTGGAGGGAATTGAACGAGGGATACACTTCAATGTCGGCATCAGGAAAGACACGTTGCAAAGTGGTGGCAAAACCATAAAACAACGGATCTCCCGAAGCGAAAACCGTTATCTCGTCGTGCTTCTTGTATTGCTCGAAGACATCATCCAATGGCACAGTGATATCTATCCATCCGGCTCCATCAGGCAGACTATCCGACATGATCTCGCGATGCCTCTTTCCCCCCGAGAACTGTCTTGACTGCCTGATGATCTCCACCACATCTGGATGAAGATACTGCACCCTGCTGTCGGAAATACCTATGACCTTAAACTTCTTACACATCTCTACCCGGTTTTAGATCCACTGCATCAGGCCAACAGAGAATGGAATTTACCAATGTCGCCGCAAGATTGCTTCCACCCTTGCGTCCCTCAACTATAATCTTCGGGATATCTGTGAATGGCTTCACCATGTGCTTGCTCTCGCATACATGCACGAAGCCCACGGGAGCCGCCACAATTCCACAGGGATGAGCCTTTCCACGACGTATCAATTCGCTGAGCTCCATGAGGGCTGTCGGAGCGTTGCCAAAAACGAAAAAAGCATCGGGGTGTTGCTCCACGGCCTTCCGTATACCGGCCTGCGTGCGCGTTATTCCCTTTTCCTTAGCCATCAGCGCCACATCCGGATCGTTGAGATAGCACTTCACTTCAACCCCCAGTCTGTCAAGCGCCCCTTTCCTGATGCCGGAAGCCGCCATCGTCACATCAGTCACGATAGTGGATACGTTGCCTGAGGAAAGTTGAGTGTAGATCTTCTCCACAGCATCATCATCTACATTGACCACATCCTCCATTTCGAAATCGGCAGTGGTGTGAATGGCATGAAGCAAAGGCCACTTGCGCCCTATGGGCATATCGGGATTCCTCAGTTCCTTTTCTATGGTGAGGAAACTTTCTATCATTATCGACTGGCCGATTCCGGCCGATTCGTCAGCTTTGCCCCCATAGTAGCCACGGGGCGTTATGAATCTGCCTCCATATTCATAGCTCGCGCTGTTGCCGATAATGACGACTGTAAACATATCCACATCTTCCGGATCGAAGTTCTCAAGCGTGGTCACCACCATTTTCTCTCCATCCCTTCCGGCCTGACGCACATAACCCACTACAGTCTGCGGGCTGCGCTCAGCGAGAAATATTTCTTTCAACCTGTAAAGCTGCCAGTATCTCGAATTGCTTTTGGGATTATAGACCGCGGTGACGAAGTCGGCGGCAGCGGCAGCCTTTATGCGGCGTTCGATCACGGCCCAGGGCGTCATCAGGTCGCTCAACGACACAACGCAAAAATCATGTCCCACAGGAGCTCCGAGCAACGAAGCCGCTTTCTGAAACGCACTTATTCCGGGTATCACCTCGACGTCGGCATCGAGGCCACGCTCCCTCATCATCTCGTAGACAAGGGGTGCCATGCCATATATTCCGGAATCGCCGGAACTGATCACACATACATCTTCATCAGCCGACATCCTGTCGAGTGCCATCTCTATCCTGGAGCGTTCCTGCTTCATCCCATTCTGAATGATCTCAACATCCTCTCTCAGAAAACCTCTGACAAAGGGGATATAAACCTTATACCCCACCAGCACCTTGCATTTCTTCAATGCATCCACAGCACTCATGGTGAAGTCGCCCTCACCGCCCGGTCCGATTCCGACCACCGTTATCTTTCCCATAACTTAAAGTATCGTTTTAAGAAGAGCCTCTATCGACCCATATTTCCGACCATTGAAGAAATAGCCGTTTTCATCCGACTGAATCATATCTTCGCATTCGATATCCGTATCTGCCAATATGCCGTTGCGTGCAAAGGCTTTCTGCAGAAGCCTGTTCCTGACCGGATCTCCTTCAAGCCGAATCTTCCTTTCAAGCTTATTGTCGATGCGGAAAAGCCCTGATGCCAGATCAAACCTCACTCCTTCCTTTTCAAAATATTCGCTCATATAGCCCGCGAGTGCAAGGTCTTCAGGTGTACCGGTCTTCACTCCATGAGTCTTATCTATAAGCCACACCTTGTCGGCTATCTGCAACGCGAGTTCGAGGTCATGGGTCGAGAGAAAGACTGTCTTACGCTTTATTCTTGACAGATTCTGGAGCAGACGCAATATCTCCACCTTGCTCGGATAGTCGAGGAAGGCGGTGGGTTCATCAAGAAATATTATGGGCGTCTCCTGGGCGAGTGCCTTTGCAATCATCACCTTCTGACGCTCGCCGTCGCTGAGCGTCTCCACCATTCGGTCGCGAAGGTCTTCTATCCTTACAAGGGCTATCGCCTCCTCCACTATTTCCTTATCGCCCTGATTGAGATGCCCCCAGAATCCCGTGTAGGGGCTGCGCCCCATCGATATGAGCTCATAGACTGACATGTTGGTGACTGCAATCCGCTCAGTGAGAACCACACCGATCATTTTTGCCAATTCCGAATCATTATAATCCTGAAGGTCCTTCCCCTCTATCATTATCTTTCCCGACAATGGCGGGAGGAAACCGGAAAGAGTCTTGAGCAAAGTTGACTTGCCCGCGCCATTCGGTCCGAGCAGACAGGTCAGTTCGCCGGAATATAACGAAGTGGTGACGCCCTCGGTCACGGCAGTCACCTTATGCTTGCCCGAATAACCGGTGGTGAGATTCTCCACCCTTATTGTTTCAGTCTTTTCTATCATGAATCACTTTTTCTTTTGTTGAATAAAACCCAAAGCACCACAGGAGCACCGACAAGAGCAGTCACTGAATTGACCGGAAGAGCACCTTCAAAACCCGGCATACGTGCTATGAGGTTGCAAAGAAGCGCCAACGATGCTCCTGCCAGCAACGAAGCCGGCAGAATCGTGAAGTGATTGGAAGTATGGAAAATGCCTCTGCACAAATGAGGCACAGCGAGGCCAAGGAATACAATCGGTCCGCAGTATGCTGTCACTATCGCCACCAGCACACCGGAACAAGCAATCACAAGAAGCCTCGCGCGCTTGATATCCAATCCGAGATTTCTCGCGTAGGAATCGCCGAGTAGCAATAAATTGAGAGTCTTGATGAGTAAAAACGACATTGGCAGAAGTATCAGCATGAGAACGATGAAAACCATTGTCTGATTTCCCGAAACCCTGGCAAAGCTGCCGAGTCCCCATATCACGTATGCCCTTATGTCTTCTTCCGCACTGAAGAATTTCAACACGCCTATCACTGCATTGGCTATATAACCGATCATCACTCCCATTATGAGCAGAGTGACATTACCTCTTACTTTCCGGGCCACGAAAGCTATCAATGCCATGATGAGCAATGATCCGATGATGGCCGACATGGTGATTGTGACCTCACCTATCACTCCGAGTTTACTCAGCGCCACGCCACCGATGCTTCCCGACAGCAGCACTACAAATGCCACGCCAAGGCTTGCGCCGGAGCTTATGCCCAACACCGACGGACCTGCAAGCGGATTGCGAAATACCGTCTGCATCATCAGGCCACTGACGGCAAGACCTGCTCCGGCCATAACCGCAGTCAATGCCTGCGGCACGCGCGATTTCAATATTATATTGTTCCAGATATCCGAATCGGAGGGCGTGCCCGTCAGTATTCCCAATATCTCATCGGCGGGAATATGCACCGAGCCCAGAAGTATGTTCAAGAAAAAAAACAATACTATCGAACATAGGAGCAGAAGCATCAGTATGATTGTGGTCCTCTTTCTCATTTCAACAGATGATAATACACCGGCTTGTGGTCTGGCAGTGCGTCGGGATGGAAAACGTATATGAAATCAGCAAGGACTTTCTCCGGCTCCACGGGCATGCTCTCGTAGAAAGGGACCTCCCTCATGTTGCAATATATCACGCCGTGATCTTTCCAGGCCTTGAAGTCAGTATATCGTTTGTCGAGCGATTCAAGCGAGGAGTAGTCAAACACTCCTTCATTGCTGTTGACGATGCGCCAATAATCGGCGTCGGCGGCATTGGTATAGACAGTCTCGTAGTCGAGAGTGACACCTCCCGATTCTTCGTTGTCTTTCAGGAAATAGTCCGCGCCGGCATCGCGAAACAACTGGGCGAGAAAACTCCTGCCGCCGACGGCATACCAGTTTCCGCCGCGCATCTCTCCGCTGAATACTTCCGGACGCGAAGCCACCGTATCCACCATGGCTTTCAATTCATTGTAGCGGGCCTCAATACCGGCAAACAATTCATTCGCTTCGGTTGCCTTTCCGGTGAGAAGACCCACGACCTTGATCCATTCGGCCTGCCCGAGCGGTGTCAATTCCTTATAACCAAGATGCGGAATCAACGGAATGTCGACGTTTCTGATAGCATCGTAGCCACCCCGTTTGAAAGGAGATATGAAAATGATATCCGGATCGATAGCCATTATCACCTCATTGTCGAAATTTCCTTCTATCCCAATCTTGTGAGTGCGGCCATCTTTCAACTGCGCGTTCATCTTTTCGTTGTGAAGATGGCGTGTGCTCGTTATCCCTACCACCTTATCAGTGATGCCAAGTTTGATGAAATTAGACAGCTGCAGAGACGTCATGCAGATCGCACTTCCTATCGGCGTCTGAATCTTGATGTAGCCTTCAGGCACCTCGGCGTCGCTATCCTTCGACACCAGAGCAAAGTGGAATTGCTCGGCTTCCTTGTTTTCGGGATCATTGATGTCAAGAAGGGCAATTCCATCTTTATATCTCACATTGAAACCCTTTGCATAGCGTGGCGTCACCACCGACGCGGAATCACCCTGCACTCCATCAGCTTCCCGGCCGCCTGTCCCTGAAGACCCGCTGCCGCCGCATGATGCGACCCAAAGCATTGAAATGATTGCAAGACAACAAAATAATTTCTTCATAATCATCATTCCCTGTTTCTACGTTTCTTAATTAGAGTTAAAACAAACAGAATTATTGCGGCTAACGTCAATATAACAACGAGTGAACGCACAAAATTCTTATCTATAAGTTTCTCTTTTGGCGACGAGTTACTTCGCTTCATGACAGTTCCATCTTTCGCTGAGCCCGTAGCCTTCGAAATATCGGCAAGATAACCGGCTTTTGACTGCTGATCGAGATTTGATGCTATGAAGCTCTGCAACTTATCATTTGCACATACAAATTCCGTGCATGGAGCGCCGTTCTTGCGCGTAATCTCAGCATGAAGCCGCGCGGTCATTTCCAATTTCTCCCTATCCGCGTTCCAGTAGCCTTTCCTGGCAGCCTCGAGCATTGTCGCGGTCATCTCCTGAAATGCAGCGGGATTGACCGAATCGAAATAGTCTTTTATGCCAAGTCCATGAGTATCGGCTATATATGTGTCATACAGCTCATCATACGTATTTTCATTCAAAGCAGACGGACGCATAACGCTCCAACCGAATATATTACGGAACATCTCGCCAAACATCTGCGCCGTGCCTGCATCGCCTTCCATCCTTTCCCTTATGAAATTCGGATTGAGCAGAGAACTACGCATCTCGATGGCGACAGCCTGCTTTGCATCCTGCATTTTGGGAAGATACGGATTGCGATAATCAGCCATCACAGCGTCCGGTTCCTTTCCGTTGATCATTGTCGACACAAGCGACAGGCCACCGGTGTACTCATAAACGTGGTCGAGGCTGACCGGCCCCCATGTGTTGCTCTGGCGCGGCTGCACGATGACATCGGTGTTTTCAATTGCAGCCTTGAAAGCATCAGGGTTGGCTTTGCCCCAATTAATAGTATCGCCGTAGATGGCACACATGTTGTTGACAAAGCCATCGGCAAGTTCCCGCCGGTCGTCCCATTTTCCGGAATTTTCCGTATAACTGAGCATTCCTGAACCATATCCATTGTTGACCGGTCCGAACACCCTTGCTGTCGACAACGACCTCGCATCTTTCGGCGGGATTCCCATGTCGACAAGTGATTTCTCCTGCCGAAGCGTACCTTCCGCCACATAATTCGGATAAACGTCGTCGACGGCTTCAGAAGCAAGTTTCACTGCATCGGTCAGCATCTTGAGCCTTGAGCCCGCAATGTCGCGAAGTTGCCCCGACACCTGAATCATCACGTTGACACGCGGACGTCCAAGCTCTTCGGAAGGTGTCAGCTTCAGGTCCATCACACGTCCCTGCTCGTCCCTGACCGGTTCGACACCAAGCATGCGGAAAGCCTGCGCAAGGGTGGCACCCTGCGAGGATATGAATTCGCCTGCCCAGAATGTGTAGGTCACTTTACGAGGATATTCACCATGCTGCTTCCTGTAGGTGTCCAACGTCCGGTCTGCAAGGGCTACCCCATCGTTCCATGCCTTGACTGAAGGGGTGGCCTCCGCATTGATGCTGAACATATTGCGCCCCATAGGCAGGACATTGGGGTTAAGCACCGGATCTCCACCGGGAGCCGGACGAACAGGTCGACCTGAAAGAGCGCCGGCCATAGCATCGATCTCACTCCCCGCCGATATCTGCAGCAACTTTTTGTATTCTGCTATCTGTGCCATTGCATCGCCGTTCACCGTTCCGCCTCTCGCCGCTGCCCTGACCATTGATTCGGCATCATCATGATAGTGATGACGGATGAATGTATGGTCGTGAAGTTGCTTTTCTGAAATCTTTCTGTTTTCGAAATCTTCTTTAGCGGCGGAATAGGCAAATTTATCGGCTGCTATCGCCACGAGGGTATTCTCCATCTCCTTGTCGGAATATGGCTCTCCCATGACATAATAGGCTCCCGTGATTTTTTCATTTGCCAGTTCTTCGAGAAATTCATCTACCATCTCAAGGTCTTCTGCCGAGTATGGTATGTCGGCGACCGAATCAAGTTTTAAATCAGAATGAATCCCGCAGGCAATGATTTCCTTTTTCAGGTTAATATCGTTTTTCGTAGCATCGGCTATGGCGCCATGAATGTCGTTGAGCAGGGAAGAATACCTGGCTCTCATGCCGGTTTCGATATAGGGGGGCGTGAGATGCGTCACAAGCACTGCATGGCTTCTGCGTTTTGCAATCACGGCCTCGCCGACATTGCTTGTGGTGTAGAAATAGAAATGCGGCCGGTTGCCGATCAACACCTCTGCCCAATCAGCCTGCGACAAACCGGCGTTCTTACCGGGTGTGAACTCCAGATTGCCGTGAGTGCCGAAATGGATTAGGGCATCTGCGTCAAACTTTTTCTGAATATAGAGATAAGGAGCCAGATAGCTGTGGGGAGGCGCCACATCCACCCCATGCACGAGTTTGAAGTCATCATCCTCCAATGCGGGACGTGGCTGGGGAAACAACAGCACATTGCCATATTGCAGACATGCCACTGCCAGGCTGTCGCCTCTTGCAAGCAAATTGCCCGGCGCCTTTCCATAGCGGTCCTCCACTTCCTTGTATTTTTCGGGAAGCAGAACCTCTTCCGCCCATTTTTCATAATCATCCTTATGAATCCACACCGGACTGCATTCATCCATGAAACGACTCTGGGCAGCGGGTGCATAGTCGCCCATCACCGAGCCGCGAGTCATGATATCTTTCTTAAAAGCGGCCAAGGTGTTGGGAAGCCCGTCGAGATTGTAGCCGTCGTGCTTCAATCTTGTCAGGAAATTATACAAAGATGGCACCACTTCCATTCCCGATGCAAGAAGGGCATCTTTGCCCGGCGATTTAAAATATCCTATCGCAATTTTCTTTTGGCCATTATCTTTTGTCTTCAATGCCATGAATCGCGTGAACTGCTCCATGAAGGCATTGATGCGCTCGGCCACAGGATTATAGACAAGGAATCCGTTTTTATCAGGATCCTGCGTCGATATGCATAGAGGAGTCATCGCACCGTCAATTTCAGGAACTACAATCCTTGCATTGAGTGTGCCGGCGCTCATAGGACGCGCCACATCCAGCCAGTCTTCCCTGTTCTGTATCAGCGGGAATGGCATGAAGAGCGGTATTTCCTTCTCGTAGCACCAGTTGATCAGGCTGTCGTTGCCCAGCCTTCCCATCGGAAGGTACACTACCGCCACCGGATTAATGTCTTTGATGAGTTGCGCCCTTCTGTCGCCTCGTGCGCTCATGGGATAGACATTATATCCCGCCCCTGTCATTCTCGCAATGAGGGTGTCGATATGGGCTCTGTTGCCCTCCACCGGGAATGTCAGGCCGGAGATGAACGCAACGTTTCCGCCCCCTTCCTGATATATGTCTTTTTCCATGAGATAATCAGTGAGTTGGGCTGCCGAGTCAAAATATACTCCGTCCTCAAGATGAAAAAGCATGTCGGATGGGAGCTCGACCGGTTCGCAGTAGTCTTTCGATCCTACGAGACGGGGTGTGGATATGGCCCTGACATATTTCAGAAGATTGACATAGTTGGCCTTGCAAGGGTTTCTGAAATACTTGCCCAGTGTCTCAATCTGTATGGAATCCAGATTATGGTTTATCACGAAGCTGAAATTTCGCAAGGCATTGGTGTAGATCTTCACTCCTTCCGAAGCGGCCTTATCGATCTCTTTCATCTGTATTGAATCAAGAAACAGACCTCGCCCATACATCAAGACGGCATCATACTCTGAAAAATCATGAGCATCTTCCATTCCCGTGCATCTGACTTTTATGTTGCGGCTCCCGTTGTTGAGAGTAATCTCTGCAACTTGTGCAGGCAAGGGATTGACGATTAATATTCTTGTCGGTCGAAACCAATGGCAGAAAACAAGATAAGCAACGACAGCCGTCAGGATGCATGAGGCGATAATAAAGATGGTCCGTTTCCTATTCATCAGAAAAATCGTGAAAATCAGCTTTTATTCATTAAAGTTTTTGAGAAAGGCAGCTTTCCTTTCTACAGATGAAAGCGGCTTTTCCTTCAAGCCCTGACGGATATGGTCGATGAATATGTCCTGTATCTCAGGAATCTGTCCGAGGCCTTCGATGACGGCGGACGTCTTGAAGCCTTCGTTTTCAAGCTGTTCGCGCCATTCGCCATCGATATCGTTGCGGGCATGGTCGCCGGCCACAAACATGAAGGGCACCAGCGTCACCGTCTTTACTTTGGTTGCCTTCAGGGCAGCGAGCGTAGTGTTGAAGTCGGGATAACCTTCCACCGTGGAGACATGGAATGCCGGATTGCCCTGTGCCTTGAACATATAATCCATCTGCGAGTAGATTGCGTTTGCCGGAGTGGATGTGCCGTGCCCTACAAGCACAACGGCGGAGTACTTACCGGCTTTTCCGGCGTATCTTGCCGATAAGATTTTCTCTACCTCAAGGCAGTCTTCGATGGAATAAAGCAGAGGATTTCCTATTCTGATTTCCTTGAAGAAGGGGGCCATGTATTCAGCTTCAGCCCGTAGCGCCCGGGCCTCGATACCATCAATGATATTTGTGCTCTGGATAAACACATGGGTGTAACCGTCGGCCGCAAGTTTGAGAAGAGCCTGACGGGGAGTCGGTTTTTCAACTCCGCGTTTGGCAAGACGTGAAATGATGATTCTTGAGGTGTAAGCCTCCACCATTGTCATCTCCGGAAATTGCGATGCCGCTTTCAGGTTGATTGCATCGATAGTGGCTGCACGCGTGTCGTCGAAAGTAGTGCCGAAATGCACCATGAGCAGAGCTGCCTTGTCGCCCTCTTTCAGTGTGAAGGCCTGCGAGTTGATGATAATTCCCACAAGCATGATTACTAAAAATGATATTCTCTTCATATTTTCTTATGTTTGGATTTTTCTTTGGAGAATGTGATTGCAAGCCCGGTCATGATCACGAGCACACATCCGGCTGCCAGAATCCAGAGGCTCATGTGCCTGAGCGTCGGGTGCATCACAAAGTATTTGATATCAAGATAATGAGCGGCTGAAAACAGCCATTTCTTCGCCATGCGGTTTTCATTGAGATACTTCACATATCCGTCGGTCGGACAGATATATAGTCTCGAGCCGTCTTCGTTGTCGATCTTGATTTTCCATACGGGAAGTGGCTGCTGCCCTTTTGCCGAAAGATAATACTCGTCATAGTCTTCCATATAGGTCATGTCGAAGCTTACCTCATCGCCGAAATATCTTCTTACAGCTTTTTCAATCTCCTCTTTTGATATTTCGAGAGGTTGCACCCGGTCTTGTCGCGAGGCGTCTATCAGTATTTCCCTGTCGCCATCAACAACGATGTAGACAGGTTGCTTTCCGAAATGTTGCCATCTGATTGACTTCACGTCATGATACTCATCGAAGATTTTTCTATAGTCAAGTTTGTAGTCGCCAAGTTGAAGCGGTTTCTTTCCCCAGAGTCGGGAGGCACTTACTGTGTAGTCGCCGTCGTAAGGTATCAACCATTTGGGGATACGTTGGGTGGATAGAGCGCCGCTGATGCCCCATGCCACAAGGAAGACGCCGAAGATGAGTCCGGCTACATGGTGAAGGCGCCACATACGTTTTTTGAAAGGTGAGGAGAATTTATGATGTTTTCTTTTGTTTTTTAACAGGTAGTAAATGCCCATATACATTCCGGATAAGGCAGCTGCAAGACAAAGCAGGCCGCCGGCGAGCATCACGTTTTTCCATCGCCCGGTGTTGGTGCGGATACCGGGGAAATAAAACTTATGAGGGATAGCTCCCAACCATGCCCATATCCGGGCGGAGCGGGTGGTTTTCTGCACCACCTCGCCGTTTTTTTGAGAGATGAAGACTTCCGTCGCTTCAGGATCATCAAACCTATATCTCAATATAGGCAATGATTTTTCATACCGGTCATACAGGATCCATTGCTGACGCCGGCAAAGAGTGTCGACACTTGCGATCGCGGCCGATCCGGCCCAAAGGCAAGCTATGCTGTCGATTTGAGGGGATGTAATTTTATGCTGCACAGTGAGCGAATCGCCGGTCAGGACAAACAACTGCGAATCGCGCGACTTTTTGTCCATGGCATTCTCTTTTCTTCCCGACGACGTGCCGATGGTCCAGACAGTGGCACCGAGATTGCGGCTCACCGAGAGGTTTCTTATTTCGGTGGAGTCGGACAGTCCGGGCAGTTGAGCCACGGCCGGAAGAGTTTCAGCAGGAATGCGTTGCATATAGCCATAATTATCTTCCTCGGTAACTTTTGGATATTTATGATAAAGGAGAACAATTCCGGTGATGAACCACATCACGAAGAATAGAGCTATCACAAGAGCTGAAACCTTATGTATCTTTTGGATGGTTTTGTTGAAGATATTCATGGCAAGAGATTTGGAATGATCCGGAGTGGCTCACGCCACTCCGGTATCCATCAGAAAAATACTTGCTGCTCAGGCAGCTGTTGAATATGTCGCTTTCATTTCTTCTCGTTTTCCACTACACGTATCTGCTCGAAATAGACGCCGGCCTTGAGTTCGACGCCTTTCGAAGTCTCGCGTGACTTTGCATCGTAGATATAGATGACGGGGTTGACATCTTTGGCATCCACACCGATGTAAGCCTTGTGGTTGACGAAACACATGCGGGAAGAAAAACGTCCGCTGCTGAATGCAAGGGGTTCGCCATTATATTTCACGGGAGTAGATGTCTTTGTGTCAAGATTGATGACGGCATAGTAATGGCTGAAGTCGTCGATACCTGTTCCTTTCGAGTCGTCGCGTGCGTATGCCATAACCTCATTACCTCCGATATAGAGGATTGAGATAAGTTTGCCGCCTGCGGTGAATCCGTCGTAGCTTTCATCAAATTTGGTGGAGTTTGCGGGTATTTTGAGCAGGTGGCTGTGCTCGTTGCCGCCGGCATCTTTAGAGAAGCATGCTATGTAGAGATTATTGCTGCTGTCAATCACCGTTGTGGTCTGCAGGAGTTCTCCGTATGCCGTGCCTACCATCTCGCAGTCGATGAAACAGGGGGTATCGCTCTCCACTGCCATTGTAGCCGGATCTATGACAGCTGTCATCATCGGGGTCATGCGTGAGCCGCGCTTGCCGCCCGATTTGCTGTAGTAGAAATAGAATAGCTTGTTGTCCGATTTGCGGTAAGTCAGAATGCCGGAAGTGGTGAAAAGTTCGGCACCTTCCGCAAGTTTCACATCAAGTGTGCCCTCCGATATTATTGTCATGTTGTCGGCGTTGAGCTTGGTCCATACCACCTGATTTCCGTCACCGTTGGATGCCACAATCACCAATGTGTGGTCGTCGATCCAGGCATGGGTGTATTTTCGCGCGGCATAAGTATTTGTTTCGAAACGACGTTCCGCCACTACCTTTATCTTATTGTTCTCGATAGTGTATTTGGAGAAGCGGTCGCCCGCAACCGGCACCTGATAATAGTAGGCACCCTTGAGGATGGTTTCAAGAGTCATTATCGAGTTTACTTCTGTACCCTTACCCTCGAAAGAGATCTCTGGCTGGTCGGCTTCGAGCGAGCCGACACTTCTCACGAGAGTCTGCACGTCGCGTCCCATGCCACCATGACGGTCGAGAGCCACCCAGAGGTCGAAGTGATAGTCGGAGAGCAGGGTCGGGTCATCGTCGTTGCCGTTGGGATCATCTTCATCCGAGCAACCGGTCATGGACATTGACACGAACAATGCCATGAATGCCAAAAGCAGAAATTTAATCTTCTTCATTTGCTTGTTTTAATTTATATGATTAAGTTAAAGTTGAATTCATGTCAATGCAGATAAATGCGGAATTTGGCGTAGAACGCACGTCCGGGTTTCTGGAGCATATAGTTGTCGTAGGCGAGACAATCGAATATGTTATCGCATTGCAACGAAATATTATACCGGTCGCTCAGCCATGAATAAGAGATGGAAAGGGATGTGATGTTCTGCGTAGGTATCTTAGCTTTTGAAGAAGCACTTCCGTAGGCTTCCCAATTAAGATAATACCAGTTGATCCATTCATGGTCGGCTTCTATCCTTAGTTTGTCGCTATATCTTGTGATATTGCTGAAAGTGTATGAAACCTCGGCATTGGCAAACAACCAGGGTTTGTTTGGCACCCGGTTTTTATATGTGGCGGAAGGATTGCCATCGGTCTTGTATTTCCTCATGTTGCGGGCATCATTCCAACTGCCGTTGACCTTCACGCTAAGTTTACGGTCCCAGACATAGCCCAAATCGAAATCCATTCCTTTTATCTTGATTGCCGGCTCGTTGAGGTATTGCATATACCCTTCCCTCTCCGACACATTGGCCCTTATATAATTTTGGACATGACGTATGAATCCGTTCACTTCGTAAGTGAACACGTTGACATCCCCGGCATAAAGCGTGCCGATGATTCCGAGGTTATAGTTATTGCTTTCCTCAGGTTTAAGTGCGAGATTTGCCAGCACTGTCGTCCCGTTGCCAAGCAACTCACGCGATAGCGGAAGCCGCACGCTGTGTTCGTAGGATGCTTTGAATGATATTTCCTGAAGCAGCGTGAATCGCGAGCCGACGCCGGCCCCACAGTAGCTTTTAGTCGCGTCAGGATCTATTTTGTCGGTACCAACTATCGTGGCATGCTCGTTTTGCCGGATGGAAGTGGAATTGATGTAGTCTTTTACAAAAAACATATTTTGCCACCTCTGCTCAAACAACGCATGGCTATAGGCCAGCGATAGAATATGCTTTGTGATTATATCATTAGTAGGCTCAAACTGCCTGTCGGCCTTGTCCGTTTGTCGGTTGCCACGCCTGTTGAGCATATACGCGAAAGCGATGTTGTGGTTTTCGAGAAATTCATAGTCAAGTCCAGCATTGAACACCGTAAGAGGACGATTATATACCCTCCATGTCCTCGCACCGTTTCTCATCTCATTGCCGGAAGCGGGCATCCACGATCCATCCCATGAGTATTTCCGATATGCCGTATCTACTGTCTCACTGTGATCCCACGTATGGCTGAAATTGAATCGCGCACCGATTTTGCCGAAGGTCTTTGCATAACGGGTGCCGACATACCAGGCATGGGCACGACGCTGCGCCATTCCATACACCTTGTTCTGCATGGCGCCCGTCTGTATTTCCTTGTCGATTTTTGTATATCCGGCATTGACATAGAAAGCATCAGCCCATGCCACTCCGGAGACTCCGGCCTCTATTCCGGTATTGATCGAGAGATAATCGTCATGAAATCTTTTCAAGTCGGTGAAAATGAATTTATCCTGCTCTTCACTCCAGATTTCAACGCCTTTCATCTTATAGTCGTTTCTCGACGATGATATTTCAAAAGAGGGACGGATAGCTACGGCTGTCTTGGGAATAAACCATTGAGCGGCTACGTCGGCAGAATGGGTGTGAAACGATCCGAAGCCGTAAGAAGCATCAAGATAATTCTCCCGCTTCTTTTTCGTGACGATGTTTACCACGCCGCCCAATGCATCTGAACTCAAATGAATCGGCACAACACCTTTGTAAAGTTCCACCCTATCCACCAAGTTGAGAGGGATATTGTCGAGATTCACCTGGCTTCCCCTTGAGTCGAGCGGAACGCCATCGATGAAGTATCTTATGGAATTGCCTGACAGCCCGTTGATGGATAGATCAAGATCCGAACCGGCGCCTCCTTCGCGACGCACTTTCACACCGGCACTTCTATTCACCAGCGAATTGAGATTGGTCATTCGATTGACATCGGTCTTGATTTCGACCGCATTCACGTTCAGGGCACCCTCCCTCAGTTTCCTTCCATCGCTTTTGCCCACTACCGTGACTGCATCAAGATTAAAGTATATGGAGTCATGTCCGTCACTGCTGACAGAAGACACGACGGGATTATCAGAAAAAGCCTCTACCGAGGACAAAGTCATTAATATGACAATGATTGTGGAAATTAACCTCGTTTCCATTTCATCAATTGATTGCGGGCACAATAAGACACAACAAATACGCAATCAACCGGAACCATGGACACCACAAGACAGAAAATTGTGGCTGCGAGGCTGGTCGATGTATATTTTGCTGTTTTTATTCCCGAAAACTACAAAATTTATGTTGCTCTGGCAGGTCTTCTGACTTATCCTCTTGCCGGATTGCCTTCCCATGGATATTCCACCACAGTGGCACGATTAATCCGGCAAGTTTTGTGTAGGACTCACAGCAGCGGGTCTGTCCGGGATTTTCACCCGATTCCCTTTTCATCGCATGAGCGAAACCAAAACGTGATGCAAAGTTAATAAAAAAAATGATACCTGCAAAAAAGAATGCAGAATTTAACAATATATTGATACAAAACAAAATAGGCTGTCGTTTGACAGCCTATTTTCGTGATTCGCACAGGATTCAAACCTGTAACCTTCTGATCCGTAGTCAGATGCTCTA
>JAUNFY010000110.1 GCA_030524805.1 Bacteroidales bacterium
ACGATGACGACGAGCCGGAACCCGAAGCCGCCCCCGAACCCGCTTCCGAACCCGTCTCCGGAACCGCCCCCAATGCCGGAAAGGCACCGAACTACAAGAGCCGTTTCTCGCTCAACGACAGGTTTCTCTACGCCCGCGAACTCTTCAACGGCGACATGAAGATGTTCGACGCTTCCATTAGGGCCATCGAGGGTGTGAAGGATTTCTCGGTGGTGGAAGACTATTTCTACAACGAGCTCGACTGGAACCGCGAAGACCCTACAGTGAAAGCATTCATGGACACCCTGGCCGGAAAAACCTCCTACTGACACACCTACCGCCATGCTATATATCGTACCAACCCCCGTCGGGAATCTTGAAGACATGACCATGCGCGCAGTCAGGATCCTGAAAGAGGCCGACCTGATTCTGGCCGAAGACACGCGCACCAGCAGCGTGCTGCTGAAGCATTTCGACATCCACACCCCGATGCAGAGCCACCACAAATTCAACGAGCACACCACAGTGGGCCCGCTCGTGGAGCGACTCGAAGCCGGCGAAAACATCGCGCTCATCTCCGATGCCGGCACTCCCGGAATATCCGACCCCGGCTTCATGCTCGCCCGCGAATGCCGCAAGGCGGGAGTGGAAGTCTCCGTGCTCCCCGGAGCCACTGCTTTTGTGCCGGCCCTCGTGGGCAGCGGTCTGCCATGCGACAGATTCGTATTCGAAGGTTTCCTGCCACCCAAGAAGGGACGCGCCACCCGGCTTGCACGGCTGGCTGCCGACGACCGCTCGGTGATCATCTACGAAAGCCCGGTGAGGCTCCCCCGCACCCTTCGCCAGCTATGTGAGGCGTTCGGCGACGACCGGCCCGCCTGCGTGGCACGCGAAATCTCAAAACTGCACGAAACTTTCCATTGCGGCACCCTTAAAGAACTTTCCGAGCATTTCGCAGTGAACCCTCCAAAGGGTGAGATTGTTGTTATAATCGGAGCCGACAAACAGTCCGGAAGCGGCAACCGCGCCGCCGCCGACGACCCAGAGGAAGCCCCGGAAAGAAAGAAGAAAAAATTCAGATAAAGATTCAAATAGAGATAGAGAAAGAATATTAAATACAAATCCCTATAAACTACAAGGCTATGAAAAAATTAATCCCCATTTGCGCAATCGCGGCGCTCACCCTCGCAGCCTGCTCTGGCCAGGGCGACAAGACTCAGACCGATTCTCTGACCATCATCACCGCACAATATGAGGAAGCATCATC
Organism: Bacteroidales bacterium; assembly: GCA_030524805.1. Classification (GTDB taxonomy): domain Bacteria; phylum Bacteroidota; class Bacteroidia; order Bacteroidales; family Muribaculaceae; genus Lepagella. The sequence goes on from JAUNFY010000110.1 coordinate 1,247, forward strand.
TTTCAACGACTCGCTGCTACTCCTCATGGGCGACATCTACGCCGGTCTCGACTCCATCAACATGCAGGAAGGACTCCTTTATAATATGGAAAAGAACGGCGAGAAAGTCGACCGCCGCGCCAGCATCCGCGAGAATCTTGCCGGCATCAAGGCCCGCCTGCAGCAGAACCGCGACGTGCTCGCCCAGATGCAGTCGAAACTCGACAACAGCACCGGCAACAACTCCGTGCTGAAAAAGACCATCGCCGACCTCCAGACACGCATCGACCAGCAGGAAAAGAAGATAGCCGAGCTCAGCTCCGAGCTTGAAAACGCCAACGTGCAGATCGCCGACCTCAACAATCAGGTGACACAGAGCAAGGAAGACCTTGCAGCCGAAACAGAGGCCAAGGAAAAGGCTCAGGCCGAGACTCTCGCTGCCGAAGCAGCAGCCAACCGCGTCTACTACGCCATCGGCACCAACAAGGAACTCAAGAAAAACGGCCTGCTCGAGAAGAAATTCCTCGGCGCTACCAAAGTGATGCAGGGCGACGACGTGAACATGAACTACTTCACCACCGCCGACAAACGCGACCTCAGCATGATCAACACTGGCGGCAAGAAAGTGAAGATCTGGAGCAACGTGCCCGAAGGTTCCTACGAGATCATCGACAACGGCAGCGGAACACAGACCGTCAAGATCGTAAACCCGACTCAGTTCTGGAGCCGCACCCCCTACCTCATCATCCAAGTCGACTGATATATCTGAAATCACCTCAGGTCTGCTCCCCCCGCGGAAGCAGACCTGAGCCTCAAACACCTTGCGGCTGATTCATCCGGACAGCTGCATAGAAATAAAAAACCTGACAAGCAAAGTCGCCCCATAAGCGAATTTGCTACATAAACATAAAAGCTCCAACAACATAAATGCTCTATTGATGAAGAAAAAAGCATTGATGATGATATGCGCTGCCATAGCCTCGGAGGCTGTGGCAGCCATTTCCGTAGATAAGATCGACCCTCCCTACTGGTGGGCCGGCATGCGCGACACCTCGCTGCAGCTGCAGATTCACGGCAACGACATCCGCGGCGCGGAGTTCTCCCTTTCCTATCCCGGAGTGACGGTAGACTCGGTGGCTCGTCTCGACGGCAGCCCCGACTGGCAATTCGTCTACCTCAACATCAGCCCCGAAGCAAAACCGGGCACCATGAAACTTGAATGGAAATCCGGCGGACAGACCGTAAGCCGCGATTTCGAGCTCAAGAGCCGTCGCCCGATGCGCGGTGCGCAGGGCTTCTCGGCCGCCGACGTGCTCTATATGGTGATGCCCGACAGGTTCGCCTCGGGCGGCGGGAAGCATCCCGGTGCAAAACAGCTGAAAAACGCCTCGAAGACCGACCGCAGCAACCCCAACGCCCGCCACGGTGGCGACCTCAAGGGTATCGCCGACCACATCGACTATATCGACTCGCTGGGAGTAACCGCACTTTGGCTCAACCCCGTACTTGAAAACGACATGCCCGGAGGAAGCTACCACGGATACGCCACCACCGACTACTACCGCGTAGACCCTCGCTTCGGCACCAACGAGGAATACGCGCAGCTCACCGACTCGCTCCACGACCGCGGCATCAAGATGGTGATGGACATGATATTCAACCATTCCGGAAGCCATCATCCCTGGGCCCTTGACCCGCCCGCAAGCAACTGGTTCAACCATCAGGGCGACTATCAGCAGACCAACTACCGCCTAAGCACCATCACCGATCCCTACGCCTCGGAATATGACAAGGACCTCACCGTCAATGGTTGGTTTGTTGAAAGCATGCCCGACCTCAACCAGAAGAATCCGCACCTCATGAAATATCTGGTGCAGAACTCCATTTTCTGGATTGAAGACGCACAAATCGACGGAATCCGCATGGACACCTACCCCTACGCCGACCTTGTGGAGATGGGCAAATGGATCGATGCCGTGAAGGCGGAATATCCCGACTTCAACATCGTCGGCGAATGCTGGTATGGCAGTCCCGCCGGCGAACAGTTCTGGCAGACCGGTTCGGCTGTGGCGGCTGCAAAAGGCATCGACACACGCCTCCCCGTGGTCATGGACTTCCCCCTCAGCATCCTATGCGCCGACCTCAAGCCTTTCAAGGTCGACTCCCAGTCGTGGAACGGTATAAATGAACTTTACGACCATTTCGCCCTCGACTACGTATATGCCGACCCGATGAACGTGCTCCGGTTCCTCGACAACCACGACACCGACCGCTTCATCCTCGAAAAACCGGAGAATCTCGACGCATGGAAGCAGGCCATCGCGCTGCTGCTGACAGTGCCCGGAATCCCCCAGCTCTACTACGGCACCGAACTGCTGATGAACGGCAGCAAACAGCGCTCCGACGGATATGTGCGCCTCGACATGCCGGGCGGCTTCAAGGGCGACAAGGAGAATCAGTTTGCCGCTTCCGGAAGAGACGCCCTCCAGAACGAGGCCTACGACTTCATCGCCGCCATCAACAACTGGAGAAAGAATTCCGACGCCATCGGCAAAGGCGACATGAAGCACTTCATGCCCACTAACGGAGTGTATCTCTACCGCCGCAAATACGGGCCTGAGGAAGTGATCGTCATCCTCAACGGCAAGGATGAGGACCTGAGCGTCGACATGAGCCGCTATGCCGAGATAATCCCCGAAGGTGCCGTCTACACCGACATCCTCGGCGGAAGCACCAAAGTGTTGCGCGACGGCAACCGTCCGCTTGCCGTAGGTGCCCGCTCCACCGGAATATTCAGCCGCGTTGCGCCTGATGCCGGAAAGTAATCATCCCCGTTCTAAAATAATGCTGATATGCTAAGATTCAGACATATAGTGATTGCCGCCGTGCTTCTCGCGCTCGCGGCCGGCTGCAAGCCTACCGAGAAAGGCTACCGTCAGGCCTACGATGCCGCCAAAGCCAAACGGGAATACGTAGACCCCGACGCCGACCTGCTCACGGGCGGACACAAGCTGCTCGACGAGAGCGCCACCGACTGGGTGGCCCTCGGCAGCGACACCCTGCAGCTCCGGCATCTCATGATCTCGCCCGAGGAGGGACAGAGCTGGCCTCAGGCCGGACCCTACCGCCTCGCAGTGGCGATGATGAAGATGACCACCAATTCCCGGTCGATGCTCGCCGACTTGAGCAGGAAGGGACACTTGAAGCCCGTAGTGGCCACCGACGGCAAGGGACAGCACTTCATCATAGCCGGCAGTGCCACCTATCCCGACTCGCTCCGGCAGGTACTCGCCACCTTCCGCACCGACAATCCCGGATTCCGGCACATCGGACTCTCACCGGAAGTGCCCGTGGTGATAGTAAGCAAATGATTCAAGGTCCGCCCCTCCCCGGGGCGGACCTTCTGTTTCAAGAAGGCCGGAGGCCTTATCCATCCCGCACTCCCCTCGGCATCAACATTCCAACATTCGGCATTCTACATTATTAGAGCTTTCAACATTATTAAAGCCCAAAGCAGAAGGCCGGAGGCCTTCCATCTTGTTAACCGGGGGTGCTCGCCACCC
>JAUNFY010000028.1 GCA_030524805.1 Bacteroidales bacterium
CCGCGACCCCGACCTTGGCAAGGTCGTGCTCTACCAACTGAGCTATTTTCGCATTATGTTTCGCTTTCGGGAAGCTCCCTTCCGTTTTGCGAGTGCAAAGTTAATGCTTTTTTCTCATTCCCGCAAATTTTTCTTCAAAAAAATTAAAAATAGGCATGAAAAATACTTTTCGCAATACTTTTTCATGTCCGAAACAGGGTCCGCAGATGTTATATTATTGTAATAAGAATGTAAGAAGATTGATGCTTTTGCCAATCTAAAACTAATCAAAACATTTTATATGAAGAAATTTTTACTTGTTTCCTGTCTTTGCATGGCAATCGCCGTGCCTGCATCGGCAGCCCGCCGGATTCCGTTCCATAGCCGGCAACACGCGACCTCGCAGGAGTGCGGCAAAGCGCTCCGTCTTGCCAAAATCAGCAAAGCGGCCGAAGCCGGAGTGTGGCAACCCGGAGAAATCACCTATTTTGTTCACGACGGAAACGACTGGAGCGAGGAGTATGCCCAGAACATGACCTACTACCCCAATGGAGTGGTGGAGACTTTGACGCAGGAAGATGTGTTGATGAAATTTGAATATGATGATTTGTGGCGCCCTGTCCGTGTTGTAGCTTCGGCTGTTGATGATCCCGGCACGACTATCATGACATACTCTTTTGAATACGATTCTGTGGTAACGACAGCGCTGGTGAAGGTCGAGGTTTCCATAAATATGATGGGCATTGATCTTTCGGAGGCCGAAGGTCTTGATGTAACCCGCAATGCTGATGGTAATGTCGTCAGGGTTGAGGAATATGTGTACAGAGGAGGTGAAAGCGTGTCTGTCGGTGGAGGTAAACATGTCTATTCTATCCTTGAGATGGAGTATGGCTCCGATGGCGAGGTTTCCACTATGTTGGTTTCTGAATACGATGATTCCGGTCTTGTCTATGCCTATGAGGTCAGCGATATCGAATGGGAAAACACCGACGGACAGATTTTATCGGTAGGTGTCGACGAAAATAATTTAGCCTCCGGTCTTTTTGTCGGTGCCAACAGGATAAAAAGCGGTGTGATTACGGATACGGAAGATCCGGAGAACACGATGAGTGTCAATGTCGACTATTTTGATGATGGTTTCGATGCTGTCATGAAAATCGGAGATATGATTGGCGAAAGAGCGGAATATCGTTTCACCGACGCATTCGGCAGTTTTCACTGCAACGACTACAATGCGGATTTTGATGTGGATGATTCCGGCGAGCTTGTGGTGAGCTCCTATTTCACATGCGACTATACCCACACTGTCGACAAGTTCGGTCTTGTGCTTGAGAATACCCTCAAATATGAGGATTGGGAAGAAGGCATGACTGCCTACGAAATCGAATCGACAATAGGTACTGTGGTGTATGACGATGAGTTTGGATACCCGGTGGAATATACAACAGAGGAATACGACGATGAAGAGCTGTATCCTGTCTCTCGTGCCGTTTACTCCGACTATGAGTACTACACAAGCGGAGTAGGCGAGAAGTTGGCCGGTGATGCCGACATGCAGGAGGAATACTACGACCTGAACGGCATGCGTGTTCAGAATCCTGCCAAAGGCATCTACATCGTACGCCAAGGCTCGAAGATTGAGAAAAAAGTTTTCTGACCTCCGCGTCTGTTTCAATCCCGACAAAATCCGGCGGGTGCCCCTTGACCTCAAGGCGCACCCGCCGCTTTCTGTATAATCACACCAATCTGCAATCCGGTACCGCGCCGACCTCCGGGCGGCGCCCCTTAAAACAAAAAAAATCGGAAAACCCATTTTGGCTTTTCCGATTTCCAAGTGTCCGAAATGAGACTCGAACTCACACGAGCGAAAGCTCACTACCCCCTCAAAGTAGCGCGTCTACCAATTCCGCCATCCGGACATTTGAGGTTTGTTGGAGCGAAAAACGGGACTCGAACCCGCGACCCCGACCTTGGCAAGGTCGTGCTCTACCAACTGAGCTATTTTCGCATTCTATTCATTCTGTTGTGCTATTCGGAAGCTCTCTTCCGTTTTGCGAGTGCAAAGTTAATACTTTTTTCTGAATCCTGCAAATTTTTCTTCAAAAAAATGAAGCCGGATTCGTTATTCTGCATTTTTCTACAGCTCTACCTCCGGAATTGTCACCGAAGTGTGGCTTATAGTATCGGCATCCGAAGCCTTCGCAGCTTCCTCCTTGCGAGGGAAAAGTTCTTCGAGGGAAACGACCGATGCCCGCTGCTCGTTGTCGTGATTGATCGGCACGAGCACCGAAAGACCTATGGCAAGTATCATCACAATCATGGCCGCTGCATGCACCACGCGTTTGCTCACCACCATCACATACCTGTCGGCCGGCACAGTGATTGTGCGCATCGCCGGTTTTGCCTTGAGGCTTTCGTTTTGGAAAGCCTCGGCAACCGGGGTGGGAGCGGTGTTGCCGCTTCTTCTCATCCTGATGTCGGGCAGGATATCGCTCTGGATTTTAGAGCGGCGCGGACGGAAACTTATCAGCCCCTCCTCGTCCATCAGCAGTCTTCCCGTCATGCCGAGCGAAACCTCACCCTCCTCACGCAGGTCGGAGACGGCCTTCTCGGTCATGGCTGCGACTCTGCAACGCGCCTCCTCATAGCTCAGATGCTCGCGACGTGCTATCGAGTGGGTCAGCAACCCGTCGTCGGTCACAACATTGCTGTTGAAGGAAATCTCGCGGCGGCGCGGCCGGATGATGCCTCTCTCAAGATCGATGAAAGAATCGCGCTCCGTAGCGATAAATGCACCGAATCCCGGCACGATCACGCAGTCGTGTCGTGTCAGCAGATATTCTATGTGGAGCGCAAGAGTTTCCATCGTTCAGGTTTGTTTTTCGGTTTTGCGAGTGCAAAATTAGTAAAAAAAATCGGTCTTTGAAAGGGGGTGTAAATATCTTTTCGGGTCACCGGTCGGGTAGAAAGCGTTCAATGGTTTGGGGATCAACGCCGTAGTGAATCGCAAGTTTTTTATCTTCCTCCGCTTCCCTGTAGATAAGTAGTTTTTCCTTTATCCAGCCTCTCAGCAGGTAGAGGCGCCCGTCGTGAGGCCGCTGCTCGATCGCATCTTTCGCTATGTCAAGCGCTTCCTGCAGTTGGCCGGTGTAGCCGAGGTTTTCGATAAGACCCAGCTGGAATTCCACCTTGTCTTCATCTGATGGAGTGCAGCGGCTGATGGCGTCGCGGTAGTAGCCCGCGGCCTCGGCAGGGCGTCCCTGCGCCTCCATGCACTTCGCCATTCCTCCGGGTCCCCACGTGTCGGCGGGAAAATGCTTGGTCAGGAATTCGAAGTCGGTGTATGCCCCGCGGAAGTCCTGGTTTCTCAACCTCAGCAACCCTCGTGTCTGGCGCGGCCATTTGGCCATGCTGTCGATCTGCAATATGTTGTCGAGCGTTTCAGCCGCGCCGTCATTGTCGCCTGAAAGCAGTTCTATCTTGGCTTTCGACGAGAGTACGGTCACGTTTTTCGGAGCCCGCGACAAGGCGATGTCGAAGCATTGCATCGCCTCGCCATATTTGCCGTCCATTCCCGTGGCGAGTCCGAGGTTGGCGAAGAGCATGATGTTGCCCACGTTGCCCGGCTCGAGACGCAGGGCCTCGCGTATGCACCGCGCGGAGTCTTGCCAGCGCTCCTTGCCTATGTAGTATTGTGCCGAGTCGGCAAGTTGCAGATATCTTGAATCGGAAGCGGTCTGCGCTGATGCGCAAACCGCTCCCGTCATTACTATAGTAAGCAGAATTGTCTTTCTCATTTCTTCTGATAGTTGTCCAGACCCTGGCGCAGGAATTTCTTGTAGCCGGGTATGTCTTCCTTATATACGAAGGCCGGGGCCAGCGGTTGTCCGTCGTTGTCTACCAGCACGTGGAAGGGCTGGGCGTTGGCGCCGAACTTCGAACGCTGCAGATAGCTCCATTTGTCTCCGTAGGTGCGGAGAGTGCGGCGGGTGCCGTCTTTTTCTGTTACCTTGATGGGAGAGGGGAGTTCCTTCTTCTCATCCACCATCAGGGTCACCAGCACGTAGTCTTCATCGATGGTGGCCTTGATTTCCGGATCGGTCCATACGGCGGCTTCCATCTTGCGGCAGTTGACGCATCCATAGCCGGAGAAGTCGAGCATTACCGGCTTGCCGAGCTGCTTGCCAAGGCGCATGCCTTCCTCGTAATCGTCCACTACCGCGTGCACGTCGCCTTCATAGAGCGAGAAGTCCTGGGTGTAGGTAGGGGGAGCGAACGCGCTGATGGCTTTCAGCGGAGCGCCCCAGAGGCCGGGCACCATGTAGATGGCGAATGAGAGCGAGACGCAGGCAAGCATGAAGCGGGTCACTCCGATGCGTTCCACCTTGTCGTCGTGCGGGAAGGTGATCTTGCCAAGAAGGTAGACTCCGAGGAGTGCGAAGATCACTATCCAGAGGCTCACGAACACCTCGCGGTCGAGGATGCGCCAGCCGTAGGCGAGGTCGGCAACCGAGAGGAACTTCAGCGCAAGCGCGAGCTCAAGGAAGCCGAGCACCACTTTCACGGTGTTCATCCATCCGCCCGATTTAGGCATGCTGTTGAGCATGGTCGGGAACATGGCGAAGAGGGTGAAGGGGAGGGCAAGGGCGAGCGCGAAGCCAAACATACCGATGGCCGGAGTCACGAAATTGCTCGTGGAGGCTGCCTCCACAAGGAGAGTGCCGATGATCGGGCCGGTGCAGCTGAACGATACGAGCACCAGTGTGAATGCCATGAAGAAGATGGAGAGCATGCCGGTGGTGGCATCCACCTTGGAGTCCATCTTGTTGGTCCAGCTCGACGGTAGTGTAAGCTCGAAACCTCCCATGAAAGAGATGGCGAACACCACAAGCAGCAGGAAGAAGATGATGTTGAAGATGGCGTTGGTCGCAAGGTTGTTGAGAGCCGAAGCGCCGAAGATGGCCGATATGGCAAGTCCGAGCACCACATAGATCACTATGATGCTGGCACCATAGGTGGCGGCGGCTCCGATTGCTTTGCGGCGGCTCTTCTTGTTGGTCTTGAGGAAGAACGATACGGTCATCGGTATCATCGGCCACACGCATGGCGTCACGAGCGCTATCAGGCCGCCGAGAAAGCCGGCGATGAAGATATAGAGCAGGCTGCTTTCGGAGCCTTCAGCCGTATCCTGCTCAAATTCCTTGAGCTCAGCCTCCACGTTGGCCCACCAGCCTTCCTTGCTCACGTCGCCGTCGGTCAGGGCGGCGGGCTCGAAAGGTGCGTTGGCGTCGCGGAGCGAGTCTACAGTCTCTGCTATGGCCTCGGCCTTAGTGAGGTCGTCGGCTTTCTTATCGGCTTCCGCTTCCGGCTGGGGAGTTGCGGCCACTGGTGATTTGCCCGTAAGGCTTTTGCCGCCGTAGACCTGGGTGCAGCCCGTGTCGTTGCAGGCCTGTCCCTTGATTTCCACGTCCACGCTGTAGGTGGCGGCTGTAGGTTTCAGTTTCTGGGTGAAGACTACTTTTCCTGAGTAGAAATGCTGGTCTACTTCGAAAGTGTCGTCAAATTCCTTTGTGTAAGCCCTGTCGGCAACCGGGGCGCCATCGGTCTGGCAACCGGTAGTGTCGAAATAAAACACGAGCGGATTCGACCCGCCGGCAGGATTGTCGGTGGAATACAGGTGATAGCCGGGGGCTATGGTGGCGGTGGCCACTATCTTGGGGCTCGCGGTGCCGTCGCCCTCAAGGCGTATGTCCCACTGCACTGCGCCGGCGCCCTTTGCCGCAAACGCGAAAAGGGTCAGCTGCAGCAGGCAGAGCAGGGTGGTAAGGATGCTTTTTCGATTCATGTCTTTACCTTAATCTTTAAATTTGGGATACACGAATATACTTTGTTATATTTCGTCGTCAGATGTTGTCTCGTCGGCGATGGCCGGAATCTGGAGCGCCTGCTCCACTTCCTTGTTGTCGTCGGCATATACAAACACCACAACATCGCAGTTCGACGCGTTCCATTTCTCGTCGAGGGTCATCGAAGCGTTGCCGTTTCTTATCTCGCCCACATGGAAGTCGTCGCCGATGTTGTCGCCCCAGTCGCCGTTGAGCGAGGCGCGCAGCACATGGTTGTGCTCGTAGTCGAGGTTCAGTTTGCCGTCGGGCATGGTCTGGGTGCCCATGATGCCGCTTTCCACGAGCCATACCGTCACGTTGAGCCGGCGGCCCACGTTGTTGCCGAATTCAATGCTGTAGTCCACGTCGAGCTTGCGCGAGGCTTCGTCGTATGTGGTCGACGCCGTGATGCTCATCGCTGCCGATACGGCGAGGGCTTCCGATGCCTTCTGCATCCATTCGGGTATAGAGCCCGACATTGAACTTCTGAGGCCGTTGAAGATGGCTGTCGGGAAGCCGCTCGGTTTGTAGTAGTCGTAGAGTGCTGTGGCGGCCTGCGACCTCAGGTCCTGAAGGTCGGGCATGGTGTATTTGCTGAAGACGGGGTTGGTGTTGATGTCGCCGTAGGGGTGAAGCCCTACCGAGATCACGCGGCCCGATCCATCGTCTTCCTTTATCTGGTCTACCATTGCCGCTCCGTTGGGACAGTTCTTGCAGTTGTTGCCCGTAAACTCCATGATGAGGAGCGTGCGGGGATTCTCCACCACCGGTTTCTCTACCGTGATGTAGCGGTCGTCTTCCGCTATGTTGTCGCAGCCTGCGGCCAGCGTGGCGAGCAGCAGGGCGCCGGTCATGATTATTGATGCTTTCATCAGAAAGTGTAGTTATAGGTTAGGTTGAATCCCTTTGTCTCAGGAACCCAGCGGCACACGCCGCCCGAGCAGTTGTAGCCTTCCTTCACGCGGCCGTAGCCGAATGTGAAGCGGTTGGCTTTCAGGTTGTAGGTCACGAGCGCCGAGTAGTAATTGTCGTTGCGCGCGCTGTTCCATGTGTCGGTCAGCGTTATCATCCAGTGTGGTGCGAACGAAACTTCCACCAGTCCGGCTATCCAGTCGCCCTTGTCCTGCTTTGTCTGCAGATACTGGGCCTCGAATCTCAGCTGCGCCTTCTTGGCCATCTTCCACTGTCCTTCATACACGAAGATGTTGCTTGTCACCATTCCGCCGTGTCCTTCCACGATGGTCTGGTTGTATTTCTGGAACATGTAGAAGAAAGTCATCTGATAGGTGCGCGAAAGCTTCTTGTTGAGCTCGAAGTTGAGGTCGGCGTAGTAGAGCGAGCCTATCTTCCAGAAGGGTGATTTATACTGGTTTGTGCCCGGTTCCCTGTCGGTGGAGATGGCGCCGGCCGGTTTGAAATAGTCAAGACCGGAGATGTAGCTCGCGCTCAGGCGCACGTTGGTGCCGTATTTGCCACCGAGCGGTGTCTTTTTCTTGAAGAGGTAACGCACGTCGGCCTGGAATGCCCATTCGCCGTCGGCCTGGGTGGCGTAAGGATACATCGCAGCCAGCGCGAAGGTCTGCGTGAGGGTGAATGCCGGAAGATGGTTGACTGTCGAACTCAGCAGATAGTCGGCGTCGATCACCCGCTTCGACCTGAAGTCCATGTTGTCGCTGCGTTTGGCCTGGAGCATCGCGGAGAAACCGCTCTTCGAGTAGGTGCCCGAGAGCAGCACTGCCTGTCCGCGACGGTAGGTGAAGTTGTTGAGCGAGTTGGGATCGTTGTTCTTGGTGGCGTATTCAAGCAGGAAGTTGAAGTCGTTGGCGCGGAGTTTCACTCTCGCGTCGAAGGCAGCCGTGTTTTGAGGCAGGTTAAGATAGTAGTCGTAGCCCGGAGTAGGATTAGGCACGAGGCTACCCGAAGGTGTCACCTTAATCTGTTCTGTCTTGTCGTGCTTGCCTACATACGACAGGCCGAGCGACAGACCATAGCGGCGGTCGAATTTCTCCCTGAAAGTCTCGTTGAGGCTCCACTCCGCGTCTGCTCCCCACAGCCATGAGGAATTCCACTCCCAGTATCGGCGCTGCTTTCCGGCGAGGGCCGTGATCTGCAGGCCGTCGGTAGGCTGCACTTTGATTCGGCCGCCCCTGATGGCGTTGTCTACGCCCAGCGAACGTTCCTGATAGGTGCGCAGGATGAGGCCTGAGCCGAACTGCTCGTAGAAATCGCCTACTGTAGCCTGCCAGCGTTTGAAATTCACTGTGCCCCAGATGTATGGCACGCCCCAGCCGCCGAAGCCCTTGTCGTAGCCCGGAAGCGGCCACTTGGTCCATTGGAAGCGGGCGCCGATCGACACGTGAGGAGCGGTGACGGTCAGGTCGAAATAGGTGTTGTTGAGCACATCTTTCTCATACTCTCCGGTTTTCTCTCCCTTGAAATTGTAGGGAATCAGAAATTCCGTCTGGATGGATCCGTTGGCTCTGATCTGCTTGAGCCACTTCGAAAACTCGCTCGGCTCCTTGTCGGAGTCGGGCGTCTGCACGTATGTGTCCGACAGATTGCCTACCAGGGGAGGGTAATTGTCAACACAATTTTCAGTGTCCCCTGCAAATGAGTGGAACACTGAAAAAGAACAAAGTAAAAAAAGAAATTTTTTCATTGTGGTCGGTAGGATGGAAATGAAGAAGTTGTTTATTTCATCGCTTTCTTCACGGCTTCGAGTATTTCCTCCTCGCCGCCGTCTACGTAACCCTGATGGTTCCAGACGATATTGCCTTCGCCATCAACCACAAACACGTGCGGGGGATCGCTCACGCCCATCTGGCGCTTGAAGTCGCCGTTGGGGTCGAGAAGCACCTCATATTCCCAGCCTTTGTTTTCCACAAACGGTTTCACACGCTGTTCGTTCTGGGCTTCGTCGAGACTTACGGCATAAACTTTCACGCCGGTTTCCTCTACCCATTCATCGTAAACATCGGCAATCGCCTTCAGCTCGCGCACGCAGGGCTTGCACCATGTGGCCCAGAAGTCAATCACGAAAGGTTTGCCATCGTTGCTCAGTGTAGACGTGTCTACCGAGTTGCCGTTCATGTCGCGCAGTTGCACCTGCGGAATCGCAGCGTAGCCCGAGAATGCGGCTGCCACTGCTGCTGCGGATAGTAAGAACTTTTTAATCATATTGTTGACGTTTTGTTGTTATCGTTTTGATTATCCCTTCAGCGCCGCAAACTCCATCGGAAGTCCGGCCCTTATGCTGATTAGACTATAATACGCCTCCAAAGTTACAAAAAAAAATTGAGATTCCCCTTAATTACACTTCAAAAACTGAATATACACCGCATTTTGTCCGGTCTTTTCAGTCCGGTCTTTGTCTGGGTCCGGAAGTTACGTCGAAAAATGACGCTCCTCCCGCAATTTTTCCGGAGGAGCGTCTGTAAACGTTATGATGTGTCTGTTTTATCTTGTCTGTGATAAGAGCCGTGTCGGGGCGTCAGAGCACCTTGGTGTAGAGGGCGATGATGTCGTCGAGCGTCACATCGCGCGGGTTGCCCGGTGTGCATACGTCGGCGAGGGCCTGTTCGGCCAGGCGCGGAATGTCGCTTTCCTTGATGCCGAGGTCGCTCAGATGCTGCGGTATTTCCACTTCCACTGCAAGTGCCCTCACGGCCTCGCAAGCTGCCCGTGAAGCTTCCTCTTTGCTCATGCCGCTGATGTCGACACCCATGGCGCGAGCTATCTCAGGATACTTGTCGAGGCAGAGCGGCATGTTGAATTCCATGATGGTGGGGAGCAGAAGCGCGTTGGCCACTCCGTGGGGAATGTCGAAAAGAGATCCCATCGGGTGTGCCATGCCATGCACGAGGCCCAGACCCACGTTAGAGAATGCCATGCCGGCCACATACTGCGCGAGCGCCATGCCGCTGCGGGCTGTGGCGTCGGTAGGATTGGCCACTGCCACAGGCAGATGCCGGGCTATCATGCGTATGGCCTCGATCTCAAACATGTCGGAGAGTTCCCATGCGCCTTTGGTGATGTAGCCCTCTATGGCATGCGTCAGCGCATCCATGCCGGTGGCGGCTGTCAGGCTCTTCGGCAGGGAATACATGAGTTCGGCATCGATGATTGCCACGGCCGGTATGTCGTTGGGATCGACACACACCATTTTCTTCTGTTTCTCCTCGTCTATGATCACATAGTTGATGGTGGTCTCGGCGGCTGTGCCCGCTGTGGTGGGAAGTGCTATGATGGGCACCGACTTGTTCTTTGTCGGGGCGCAACCCTCGAGCGAAACGATATCGCTGAATTCCGGATTCCTGATGACTATGCCGATTCCCTTTGCAGTGTCGATTGAGCTGCCGCCGCCGATCGCTACGATGAAATCGGCTCCCGACTTCTTGAAGGCCTCAATGCCGTTTTTCACGTTGCTCACTGTCGGATTGGGCTTCACGTCGCTGAAGATTTCGTAAGCGATGTTGGCTTCGTCGAGAACATCGGTCACCATCTTGGCGACTCCGAATTTAAGCAGTCCCGGATCGGTCACGATCAAAGCCTTGGTCTTTCCAAGTTGTCTGGCTGCGGCGGGGAGTTCTTTTCTCGCGCCGGGTCCGAAATAGGACACTTCGTTGAGGATAAATCTGTTTACCATGGTGGTGTGTCGTGGTGTTTTGTGGTGAAAGGTATTTGTTTAATGTTATGGATTCGTGGTTCAGCAAAGCAGCTGACATCTGCCGCAAAATTAAACAAAAAAACTGACATGGCAAAATCCTCCTTAAGAAGTTGTCTAAACTTATTTTTTCGTTAATATTTCGTCAGGTTTCCGAGTGGATTTTTCTTCAGGAAGCGGGCATCGCGACTGATGAGTGAAGGAAAATACGCCGGAAAGATGGCGGAAGATTAATGAAAAGAGTCTTGGTTTTCACACTTTATGTTGTTTTTTTATGATTCGTAAATAAGTTTAGACAACTTCATTCATGGTCTTGGTAATGTTTCATATCTTTCTATGATTTTTTTAATCTTAGTCCCTTTGGATTGTAAGTGGCCTCTATAAAAGGAATTTGGCTCAGAATCAGGACAATTCCTGAAGAACACCGTCTATCGACTTGTTGGTTGATATCATCCCGTGTTATTTCGCCTTTTCTTTTCAGTTCATTATATGCTAATTTGAATCCCTCTATGTCTATTTTACCAGTGGAACCAGTTGATGTGCGGCGTGTTACACCGGCCCAAGTTGCATATATAAGGGTATTTACAAGATTGCCATTGCTAATCGTCTTTCCCTCTAAGGGCATTATATATTTTTCCCACACCTCGTCAAAGGAAGGATAACATACAGTCTTGTCCTCACATATAGATTTGATTTCATTATTTAACTTGTGGGTGGAAGATATGTCATGTACTTGATCAAAGTTAGAAACACTCAATATCTTGATGCCCAGTTTTTCGGCAACTTCTTTCGCATCAGGAAGGATTTCTCCATCGGTTGCTAACACTGCCGCAGTGCATTCTTGAAAAGCTGCTGCTCCATACAACTCCATTATCATTCTTCGGTTTACTTTCCGGCTGGTGCCTCCGTACATTTTTGCTTGGATGCCAATCTTGTCATCACCTTTTGTGGCGATAACATCTATTCCCCAATCGTTGGATAGGGGACTGACATTCGTTTTATAGCCGTTCCCTTTATATAGATTGGCTACATAATGTTCAAATTGCTCAGGTGTCATAAAATTACTTGTAGTGGTTATATTGTCCGTATGGATCTTCATACGTATAAGGATCCCATGTGTACTCCGTGTTGTTTTTTTCCGGTTCTTTGTAATAAGATGTAGAAGAATTAACGCCCCAGTCAACACAATACCCCCATACCATGAACATGATCCATCCTATAAGAATGTTCCGGTGGTTTCTCAATATCTGCTTCTTTTCCGTCGGCCAGCCTTCGGGATCTTCAGCCATGTTCTCAGCATCATATCTACGGCAATACCAGTGGGCAAATAGAAAATATACCGGGCCCAATAACGGAGTTAAGATTATATACAGCCATAGCATTACGCCCCACAAACGTCCAATCAACAGATACCAGGGTGTGACATCAGTACTTGTGCCACGGAAATTACCCGACGCGTCTTGGTATACTCTTGTCTTCGGAAACAACGCCTCATGAAATAAGGAACCTAAACTTCTCATAACTTGTTTCTTTCTAATGCTTGTTGGTAAATATTGTTAATTCTCACTCTTAGGGAATTGGGCTTGATAACTGTCAAGGAGTTACTTCTCGCAAGAAGGGCCATTACAAAATCATTCGTAATACGAATATTTAATTTTATACGGAATTCCTCATCATTATCAACCAACACTTTTTGAGATGAATGTAGAGGTGTCGCTTTAAGAAAATAGCCGTCAAGCGGAGAATATGACAATTCAACCTCCTCAACAGGAATTTTCTCATCATCCCATACTCCATAGCTGTTCCGGAACATGTTGTTTGGATTTATGCTGCTGTCTCTTTCAAAACTCTCTGAAAGAAAAGAAAGATTGCTGATTCTATCCACTGCGTATAAACGAAGATTACCTGAATCATCAACGGCTACCATGTACCAAAGACCCAGGGACTCCTTAAGAAAGTAAGGATTTACCTTCTTATGTATCATACTGTTCTCATGGCGTACTAATCTATAATCAAATTCGATCACGTTCTGGTGCTTGATAGCATGGATAATCGACGTAATACTGTCTGCTCCTTTGGGGCGATGGTGTTCAGGAATAATGAACCCGGCAGTTTCCGCTGACTGATTCATAGAGGTTAGCAAATCAAAGTTCAAGAGCAATTCATCATAGTTGATGTCTGTGTAGACTGATTTCTCGTTTATGTAGTAACCCAATCCGCGCCTATTCTTTATTTCAATTTCAAACATACTCTCTATTTCAATGATATCTCGTTGGAGAGTACGTACACTCACCCCGACTTCATATCCTCTAAGCTCCATTTGGAGGTTAAGATAAGAAATCAGTTCTTCAGCCGGGACAAATCTTGCGTTGCCAGACAACTTCTGAATTATGAGTATATAGCGTATCAGGCGCCCCATATTTTGATTCATGTCGCAAATTTACAAAATGAAAACGACAAATTGTGACGTTTTCAAAATAAAATGACGATTGAGAGGATTGTGGAACAGTAAGATTCGACATGAGGAGCTTGCGTTTTATTCCTGCATCGCGGATATCTCCTTTTGCCTGTGGATATAGGCCGGCTTCATTCTTTTTCACTTTACGTAACAATATTTAAAATTTTTGATTTGCACGGGAGCATATTTCTTACTAATTTTGGGCGACATAAGAGTTGTTTAAGCAACTTCTTGAAGATTTTGATGATTCCGAATATGTTTAAGCAATATTCATAAGAATAAGTTTAAGCAACTTCCATAAGCAGATTTTGTCCATGAAAAGAAACCTGAAGCATCTCATCTTGCCCCTCGTCGCCCTGTCGGGGGTGTCGGCGATGTGTGTGCCCCTGGCCGCAAAGCAAAAGGTCACGGCATTGCCGGAGGTGCTCGTAGAGTCGAGCCGGCGCAACATGCTTCACGTTCTGGCCTATGTAAGGGAATATTCGCAACTCACCACTTACTCCGACACCGTCACCCTCTTCCGCGAGAAAATGGTCGACTTCATGTTGCCGGGGAGCCGGAAATCGCGCTATCAGGGATGGCGCATCCCAAGAATCATAAAATCAGAATCGTATTACCATTTTACCAATACCGACGGCCTCGACAGCGTCAGCGACACCTCGCGCCATCTCTTCTCATGGTCCGACTGGATGGGCTTGCCACCCAATGCAGATTTGCCCGAGGTTATATTGAGCCGTTCAGTAGCTGCCGACACCCTGATGGGTAAATACAGCCCGGCGGAGGTGTGGTCGCGCCGCGATGATCTGATCGATCTGGAGATCAATGTCCTCGCCGACACGGTGGCTCGTCGTTGGGTACCCAACATGAAGTCGTTCTTTTCCGACGACAAGGTGGAGTTTGCCGACTTCAAGGTCAGGTATAAATATGCCAACGTGCTCGACAAAAGATTGATGCAACGCGACCTTACAGGCTACACCTACAGGGTCGATGCATTTGGCCGCGGCCACGACATGTTCCGCTTCAACCGCCGCGACGAGGCCTATTTCGCCACCACCGAAGCCGAAGTGTATGTGCTCGACATGGAATACATCACCGAAAAGGAAGCGAAAAAATGGAGCCGGCGAAAATACGACAAAGATGAGACCGAACTCATCCGTGCCGTGGAGGCGCCTCCTATCCCCGACCACATCCTTGCCCTGATGGAGCGGGTGGCCAATATCGACATGGAGCACGTGAGGCTCACTGCCGATATTGACCGCTCCATGATGAGGATGGAGCGTAACCGCTCCAAAGCGGGGGAGGCCTTGCGCTATCTGAAAAACATCACCGGCATTAGCGATGCCCGAGCCAAGCATAAGCAGAATAAGGACTGGCAGGAATTCAGGGAGAAACTAAAGAAATAGATTTATCTTCCTCCTGCTGTTTTATCTCAGCCTGCATTTATCTCAACCGGTAGATTTATCTTCCTCCGGCTTTTGAATGTTCTACGCTGGCGTCGGCGTTGATCAGTTTGTTGGCGCCACGTTTCTGTCGTCCCCATTGCAGGTTGTAGCTGATGCTTATGTAGGGCACACGCATATCTACTCGCATGTGTTGTTCGTTGCGGTTCCATTGGCTCAGCGATCTGGAACCCTGGTCGTATTTGCCGAAGGGGACTATCATTCCTGCCTGGAATTGCCAGTTTTTCCAAGTATATTGAGCCGCTATGATATTGAAGTCCTCGCCCCAGCTGATTTTCTCGCCCCAAAGATCGCGTTGGGCCTTCACGTATTGAAATACGAGTTGGAATCCCTTATACATGAATATCATGGTGACATCTCCGCTCCAGTCATGGTTGTAGAGCGTGTAGGTGTGTCCTTTCATGCGTTCTGCTTTATACTGTATGGTAGCCGAGAGCATCAGCCAATCCGGTATGATCTGTATCTGCTCGGCGAGCCAGAAGCTCAGGTTCTGCAGCCCTTTGCTGTTTTCATACGAGGTGATGAGCCGGTCATTGTCCCAGAAAAGATAAGGGGTTATGGCATTGGGGCTGGTGAAAGCCCTCGCTCCGAACGAACCGCTGACACGCTGATTGAAGAGATTGTGGCCATAGCGGAATGTCAGCATATATGAAGATGACGTTTTCAGATTGGAATTGCCTATGCGCCATTGGAAGCCGTCGAGTTGCTGGGGCGCGATATTGGTCTCGGCCAGTGAGGGTGCAGTCTGCCATGATGTCAATGCCAGTCTGAAATTATGGTTCTGATTCAGCGAATAAGTGACGGTGGCTTGCGGACGAAGGTCCCAGGAGTTGTTGCCCTGATTGGTTTCCTTAAACTTGAAAGAAGTGTATTGCGCGCCGAGTCCACCCGTAAGTGTCACTTTATTTATGCGATGGAAATATTCAGCGAAGAAATAAACCTTGTCCTGACGTTGATGGAAAATCTCGCCGTCGAGATTTTCATAGAGCGAACGGTTGCGGTTGGCTGTGTAGGAAACTCCTGCTGTCAGTTTCGACGAATTCCATTGCTTGATATAGTCCGCTTCCAGTCCGTAGGCTTGATTGCGGTCTTTGATGGAGGTGCTGACATCGGTCAGATACCCGGTGGCATTTTCATGACTTTCACGATAATCCGAATAAGAGTGGCCTGAATATAATGATGCGTTGAAATCGACCACAAGAGTCTGGCGATGGGCAAAATGCTGCTCAAGATATGCCGAGAAACTCGGAGTCGTGCCCTCGCGTCCGTACACATCATTCAGGATCAAATCCTTGTCTCCGCTGCTCAGGCGGATGAGGCCCTTGTAGTCGATAAGATCTGAGAAAATGCGGTGTGCATGTAATTGCGCGTAGAATACTGTTGTGTCGGGCTTGATGTAATTGTATGAAATCCATGCGGCGCCCATGGTATTGTTGAGCTTGCCGTCAAGCGGAGTCTCTGTTCTTGTAAGTTCTCTTCCGTCAGGCCAGGTAAAGGTCTCGGTGTAGTCACGATGAGCTTTCAGTCCGTCGGTGAGTTTGAAGTTGCCGCCCACTTCCCATTGCGAGCGGCCTGTGTTGAATTTGGCGGAAACATTATATTTGCCAAAAGCGCAGTTTAAAGCCGGTTGGGCTTCGGCCATAAGCGACCCGCCTACAGTCGGATTGGCGACTATGACATTCAGCACCTGGTTGGCGCCTCCGTAGCGCAGGCCGGGATTGTCAATCCATTCCACGCGCTTGATGGTTTCCGGCAAAAGCGCCTGAAGTTGTTCTATTGTCGATTCACGGCTATTGATACGCACCTGCACCGGCTGGCCGGCCGCACTGATGGAGCCCATCGCGTCATTGACACTTAGTGTCGGAATCATAAGGTTGCGGAGCAGCTGCATGCCGTTTTTGGAATTGTCGACCGCGCTCTTTGAAGGATGATAGACATCCATATCAGCCTTGCGGATTACTTTCGATGCCTGAACCACTATCTCGTCGAGTTCTTGCGCGGCGATGGAGTCAGCCGTTTCCTGTGCGTTCACGATGCCCGGAGCGGCAAAAGCAATTGCCGTCATTGCTATTCGGGTAAAGATTTTTACATTCATATTCAGATGCTGTTTTTGATTAATTAATTCGTAAATGAGTTTAAACAACTTTTTCGTAAGTCGGGTCGCCACATATATACCGACACATCATGAGGCCGAAATGTGACATGGCTGAAAAGGTTTTTTGATTTTGATATCGCAAAATTACACCTTAACCGTTCTTATTTCCAAATGTAAAAATCTTAAATTGCAGATGTAATGCTATGCTTATCAGATGTTGATATGATTAAAAATCTAAAACTGGCATTCTCTTGTCTAAAGTGTCCTTAATCCGACAGATCGGCGCTTGAAAAAGAAGACATCCCCCTTCTTCCTGCATACTGGAAGAAGGGGGATGCCTTGATGGAGTGTGGTCTTGTCAGCGTTTCTGCGCAGGGTCGCAGGTGAGGCTGATGCCGAGTTTTTTGAATATCTTGTGGTCTACTTCGCCGAGCATTACGGTGGAGTGGGCCTGGCAGCCATCGAGTTCCGACAGCGTCTCAAGCGCGCGGCGGCATTTGTCATCCTGAGTGCTCAGCACCGACAGCGCCACGAGCACCTCGTCGCTGTGAAGACGCGGATTGTGCCCTTTGAGATAGTTGAGTTTCGTGTGCTGTATAGGTTCGATCATGGCCTGGGGAATCAGCTTGATGGAGTGGTCGATTCCGGCAAGATGCTTCACCACGTTGAGGATAAGGGCCGAACTCGGACCCAGCAGCGCGCTCTGTTCGGCCGTGATGATGGTGCCGTCGGCCAGTTCGATGGCAGAGCATGGACGTCCGCTTTCAGTCGAGCGGGCACGTGCCGCACCGATACATTTGCGATAGGAGGTGTCGATCTTGGCCTGTTTCATCACCAGGGCTATCTTGTTGACTTCTCCTTCGCAGTCCTCGCCCTTGGCGAGATTGTTGAGCGCCACGAAATAGCGCCTGATTATTTCATTGTAGGAAGCGCGGCAGCACACCTCGTCGTCGCTGATGCAGAAGCCCACCATGTTCACACCCATGTCGGTCGGCGACTTGTAAGGATTCTCTCCGTAGATGCCTTCGAAGAGGGTGTTGAGCACCGGGAATATCTCAATGTCGCGGTTGTAGTTGATGGCGGTCTTTCCGTATGCCTCGAGGTGGAAGGGATCGATCATGTTCACGTCGTTGAGGTCAGCCGTGGCTGCCTCGTAGGCGAGGTTGACCGGATGTTTCAGAGGCAGGCTCCACACCGGGAAAGTTTCGAATTTGGCATAGCCGGCAGTGACTCCGCGCTTATGCTCATTGTAAAGCTGGCTGAGGCAGACGGCCATCTTGCCACTGCCCGGACCGGGTGCTGTCACTATCACCAGCGGACGGCTTGTCTCGATATAGTCGTTATGGCCGAAACCTTCGTCGGAGGCTATCAGTTCCACATTGGTAGGATATCCCTCGATGATGTAGTGGTAATAAACCGTGATGCCCATGCGTTCCAGCTTGGCCCGGAATTTGTCGGCCGATATCTGCCCGTTGTAGTGGGTCACGCACACCGAGCCTACGTAGAAGCCGAGGTTCTGGAATTCATCGCGCAGCCTGATTACGTCTTTATCGTAGGTGATGCCAAGGTCGCCGCGCACCTTGTTGCGCTCTATGTCGAGAGCACTGATCACTATCACTATCTCCGCCTGTTCCTTCAGCTGCTGAAACATGCGGAGCTTGCTGTCGGGCTGGAATCCCGGCAGCACATGGCTTGCATGATAGTCGTCGAAAAGTTTACCACCGAGCTCGAGATAGAGCTTGTTGCCGAAATGAGCGATTCTCTCCTGAATGTGGCTGGATTGAATCTTAAGATACTTGTCGTTGTCGAATCCTATTTTCATAACGGGATACAAAATTAATAATTTTTTGCTATTATTGCAAAACACATCCATATTTTTATTAAATTTGCGGTAGAAATTATCTTACCATGTCAAACTCAAAAATCTCTTTGCATGAAACTTAAGAAACTGCTTGCCGCAGCCGCATGCCTGGCCGCTCTGCCGGCCCTTCAAGCCATGAACCCTTACCTGCCGCTTTGGGAGCATATTCCCGACGGGGAGCCCTACGTTTTCGACGATCCCGACAATCCGGGCAAGAAGAGGGTATACATCTATGGCTCGCACGACATGCTCCGATGGATGTATTGCGGCCTCGATCAGGTGGTGTGGTCCGCTCCCGTAGATTCCCTCGACAAGTGGCGCTTCGACGGCATCATTTTCGAATCTAAGACAGACGGACAAGGACGCCCCCTGCGCGACAACGGACTCGGCGATGTGCTTTACGCTCCCGACGTGGCCGAACGCACGTTGCCCGACGGCAGAAAGGAATACTGGCTATTCCCCAACAATCAGGCTGGTGGACGCAACGGTATGGTGGCCCGCAGCGACCGCCCCGACGGTCCGTTCATTGTCACCAACTTCCGGCCCGACAATCCTGTTGAGAGCGATGGGGTGCTCGAGTTTGACCCGGCGGTATTTGTCGACGACGACGGACGCGTCTACGGTTACTGGGGATTCGGAAAATCGCATGGTGCCGAACTCGACCCGGCTACGATGGCTACTGTAAAGCCCGGGACCGAGATAGTGGAAGACCTGATGACAGGTTTCCAGAGCGAAGGCAACGACAGATTTTACGAAGCTTCTTCCATAAGGAAAATCAAAGATAAATATGTGTTTATTTTCAGTCGCATGTCGGCCGACGGCGAGTGGGGGCTGCCGCCTACAAACTACACCCTTGCTTACGCATACGGCGACAACCCGCTCGGACCCTTCACCTACGGCGGAACAATCATCGATGCGCGCGGACGCGACGTTGATGCCGACGGCAAACCTTGGGAAACGGCCACTACCAACGGCAACACCCACGGCAGCATAGCCGAGGTCAATGGCCAATGGTATGTCTTCTATCATCGCCAGTCGGGCCTTGACGAGTATTCCCGTCAGGCCATGGTGGCTCCTATTGAGGTGACAGTGGAGGAAGGAAAGGGCGGAAAGGTCTTTATCAGCGAGGCTGAATACACTTCTGAAGGTTTCGAGACCGACGGCCTCGATCCCCTCCGCCGTTATCCCGCTGCGATAGCCTCGCATTTCACTGGCCCGGTCCGCGCCTATCAGGAATATCCAGGCATGCATTATTCCGGACCTTATTTCGAACCATCCTACGTTTCTCACCACGACATCGCCAACCCCTACGATGAGGAACTGAACGTAAACAATGTGGTTAACTGCACCGACGGCTCCATACTCGGCTACAAATATTTCAACTTCGACCGGCTCAACGGTCGCGACAACGCGCAGTTGGTGCTGAGCCTGACTCCGCAGGGCATCGACGGCAAAATCGAGATTTATACTTCCGCTCCTTGGAAGGGAAATCCGAAGCCTGTAGGTGAGATAATCATCGACAAGGAAATGCCGCAGACTCCGCTGCAGCTCGTTGCCGAAGTGGATGGCGTCACAGAGCTCAAGGGAAAACATCCGCTCTACTTCACTTTCTCTTCGCCTGAGAAAGGAAAATCGATGGCTACCATCACCCATCTGCAGTTCAAAAGCGATAAATAATCAATTATAATAATCGAAGTTTTCTAAACTTATGTACGAATTATAAAAACAACTTCAATATGAGATAAAAAAGGAGGACCGCGGTCCTCCTTTTTCCTTTTTAGTAAAACTTATATATTATAAGGTGTGTCATTCGTAGCGTATCGCCTCTATAGGGTCGAGGCTTGCTGCTTTCTTGGCCGGATACCAGCCGAAGAAAATTCCGGTGACGGTGCAGACAGCAAACGACAGCACCACGGAATACATCTGTATGTAGACCGGCCAATGGGCTATCATCGTGACAAGCCACGACGCGAGAAACCCGAGCAAGATGCCGATCACTCCGCCGGTGACGCTGATGATCACGGCTTCGATAAGAAACTGCGACAGAATGTCGATTCCCCTCGCGCCGATCGACATGCGCAGGCCTATCTCGCGGGTGCGCTCGGTGACCGATACGAACATTATGTTCATGATGCCGATGCCTCCCACAAGGAGCGAGATGCCGGCTATGCAGGCAAGGAGCACGGTCATCATGTCAGACGTGGAGTTCATCATCTCGCTCAGCTCCTGCTGCGACCTTATCTCGAAGTCATCGTCCTGGCCATCCTGAAGCTTATGGCGGGTGCGGAGCATCTCGGTGATGGCATCGATAGTGGCGTCGGTCTGCTGCTCATCTACGGCGCTCGCGAAGAGTCCCTGAATGTAGTCGATAGCCAGGATCCGCTTCATCACGGTGGTGTAGGGTGCCAGCACCACATCGTCCTGGTCCATGCCCATCGAGTTGGTGCCTTTCGATTCGAGCACCCCGATCACTGTCATAGGTATCTTGCCGAAACGTATCACGCGGCCTACCGGATCTTCCCCGTTAGGGAAAAGATTGTCGACCACTGTCTTGCCGAGCACGCACACTTTGGCGGCCGATTTAATGTCGTGTTCGGTAAACATGCTCCCGTCTTTCACCTTCAGTTTGCGTATGTCGAGATAGTCGGGTGTGATGCCGTAGATGGTAGAAGGGTAGTTATTGTTGCCGTTCACGAGCTGTCCGGCCGAATTCACCGACGGGGAGATGGCAGCTATGCCCGGAAGCGACTGCAGTGCCTCATAGTCGGCCACCTCGAGTGTCTGCATGTCGTCGGCGCTCTGGCGCACTCCGCCCCTCTGCATGTTGCCCGGATGGATCATTATCATATTGGAGCCCATCTCCGATATCTGCTCCTTGATGCTGTTTTTCGATCCCTGGCCGATGGCGAGCATCGTGATCACTGACGCAACGCCTATGATGATGCCCAGCATTGTCAGGAAGCACCGTAGTTTGTTGTTGTTGAGTGCCTTCAGCGCTATTTTCAGTAGATTTGCAAAATTCATCAGTCGTTGTCGTCTTTAGGAAGTGCCTCAAGAGCCTCTTTGGCTGACTTCGGGTTGTCATTTCTGGTGTCGGCCACAACTTTGCCGTCGCGCAATACTATGTTGCGCGAACTGTAGTCGGAAAGTTCCGGATTGTGGGTCACGAATACTATGGTGCGTCCTCGCCGGTGGAGATCCTGGAAGAGGGTAAGGATGCTGAACGAGGTGCGCGTGTCGAGGTTGCCGGTTGCCTCGTCGGCAAGGATGATGACAGGATCGTTGACAAGCGCGCGGGCTATGGCCACACGCTGCTGCTGACCGCCCGACATCTGGTTGCTCTTGTGAAACAGCCGTTCCTTCAGTCCTACGGCCTCAAGCGCCCTGACAGCCCGTTCCCTACGCTCTTTTGCTCCTACGGTGGAATTATAGAGCAGCGGCAACTCCACATTCTCTATGGCCGTGGTCTTCGGCAGAAGATTGTAGTTCTGGAATACGAACCCGATCTTGCGGTTGCGCGTGATGGCCCGCTGATTCTTGCTCATCGACTGCACCGAGATGCCGTCGAGCTCATACACTCCCGAAGTCGGGGTGTCGAGGCATCCGAGGATGTTGAGCAGTGTAGATTTTCCGGAGCCGGAGGCGCCCATGATGGTGACGAACTCACCTTCATGGATTGTGAAAGATACCCCGCGCAGGGCTTTCACCTTCTCGCCACCTACGATAAACTCGCGCCGAAGCATCTCCACTTTGATTATTTCTTTCCTCTCAGTCATGGCTCATTTCTTTTTGTTGCGGCCCGGTGGCTGCGGTGCGAACGGGCTTTGCTTGTCGGGTGTCCCTTCGTCGTGGGGGCCGGCATTTGTTTCATAACCGGTTGCTACGGTGGCTCCGTCGGCCAATCCTCCCGTGATTGCGGTCTTTATGCCGTTTGACATGCCGGTCTTCACAACTTTGCATACCAGCGAATTTCCTTCCACCACCCAGACACACCGCTCATCGGCCGACAGACCCGACTTGTCGATTGCTTTTCCGGGAGCAGGGAGATTGTCGGCTTCAGGATATGTCTCAGGCTCGAACGTGAACGCGTTGGCAGGCAGCAGAAGCACGTCTTTCTCGCTCATGGTGTAGATGGTGAGGTTGGCCGTCAGTCCCGGTATCAGTTTATGGTCAGGGTTGGCCGTTCCCACTATCACTTCGTAGGTCACCACGTTGCTCTCGGTCGTAGGGGAGAGGCGTACCTGTGTCACAGTCCCCTCGAACATGTCGTCAGGATAAGCGTCTACTGAGAAGGTGACGCGTTGTCCCACTTTCACCTGCCCTATGTCGGCTTCGTCTACGTTGCCCACTATCTGCATGTTGTCAAGGTCGGCTATCGTGTAGAGGTTTGCCACGTTCATGCTCGACACCACAGTCTGTCCCACTTCTACTTCACGCGAGATCACGATGCCGTCGATCGGGGAGTAGATCTCCGCATAGTTCAGATTTTTAGCAGCCCTAACGCGGTCGGCCACAGCCTTGTCGTAGGCTGCCTTGGCCACTTCGTAATCTTTCTGCGATGTCTGGAACTCGTAGTCGCTTATGAGCTGCTTCTTGTGGAGCTTGGAGTCGCGCTCGAAGTTTTCCTTGGTGTATTCGTATGTGGATTTGGCCGACACCACACTTGCCTCGGCGCTCTTGTAGTCGCTTTCAAGCACGGTTTTTTCTATTTCGGCTATCAGTTCCCCCTTTTCCACAATGGAATTGAAGTCGGCATAGAGTTTGTCGATGATGCCGGTCACCTGTGTGCCGACGTCTACCTGCGTGACAGATTCTACAGTTCCGGTGGCGGTGACGGTTTCTGTCAGTTCCCCTTTCTCAGCCTTCACGGTCTGGAGCGTCACCTTCTCTTTCTTTCCGCACGCCGCTGCGGCAAGCAGCATCGCGAGCATGATTCCTGATTTGATCAATCTATTCATAATGTCACTTTTGTTGTACGGTAATATTCTATCATTTTCCGGCCCAGCAATGCCATGTATTTTGCCTGCAGCAGCGATTGGCGTGCCTCGAGCAGGTTGTTATGGGCTGTCATCAGTTCGATGGTGTTCACAAGGCCGAGGTGAAACTGTTCGTTGGTCAGCTCGTTGCTTGTCTTGGCCGATTCAAGTTGCTGCTCGGCCGCCTCATAGCGGCTCTGGGCCGACCTCGTGTCGATATACCAGTTTTCCACCGCCTGGGCAAGGTCGGTAAGTCGCTGGTCGGAGTCGAGTTGTGCGCTCAGTTGCTGGATTTTTGCGCGCGCCACTGCCGTTTGGGTCTTTTTGTTGTCGAGTATGGGTATGGAGAGCGACAACCCTATGTTTTCATTCCATCCTTGTTTGAGCTGCGTGCCGAAAGCTCCGCCGGGAGCGTAATATCCGGTGCCCACTCCTGCATTGAGCGATATGTTGGGGCGCCCTGCCGCTTTGGCTATGTCCACGTCGATGTCGGCTCCTTCCTGCTGCAGCCTGAGGCCCTGCAGCTGCAGGTCGTTGTCTACTGCCAGCCGGTAGCTTTCGTCGATGGGTGGAAGCTGAGCCAGCAGTTCACGGGCGGTCACCTCCACGTCGGCGAGTTCCACCTCATGGTCGATGCCGAGTTCAAGAAGTTTCTTCAATTCCATCCTGCGCGTGTCGTAAGTGCCGCGTGCATTCACCAGGTTGTATTGGTCTTGCTCATGCTGTGCCTTCAGTTGGGCATAGTCCACCCGCGAAGCCCTTCCGGCTTCCATCAGTGCTTTCATGCGCTCGGCCTGTGCCGCGCTCAGTTTTTCCGCCTCCTCATAAATCAGGATGCTTTCTCGAGCATAGAGTATGTTGAGATACACCTGCAGCAGATCCGTCTCGAGCGTGCGGAGAGCGTCGGCCGTGTCGAGATGGCTTATTTCAGAGTTCAGTTTGTTGCGCTCTATGGTCTTCTCCCGTTCTCCGCCATTCCATACGGTCCAGCCGGCGTTGAGCCCTAACTGGCCGTTATAGGTGTTTTTGTTGCTGTTGCTCCAGGGCATGTTGGAGTAGGAGTGGGTGGTGTTGAAGTCGAGCGATGGTTGCCACTTCGCCTTGGCTTCCTCCGTATTGTAGTCTGCAGTCTGCTCATTGAGCCGGAGCTTTTGCAGCGATATGTTGTGGCCCTTTGCGTAGTCCACACATTCGGCATAGCTCCACACATCGTCGGCAGCCGGCAGAGAGATAGCCGTCAGCGTCAACAGTAATGAAGATGTAAGGATTCTTGTGTTCATTTGCATTTCGTTGATGTGAGAAAAAACTGAAGAAGTTGAAACAACTTCGATGCAAATTAACACATAAAAAAGACGATTGGCAAAAATTATCAACCAATCGCCTGTTATATCCAATGAATCGTATGTCGGTAAGATCCCGCAGCGCTGAGGCGAAGTCATCATCCCGCAGCCCCTGATCGTCAAAACGGCAGCCCCCCTCAGTCGGCATAAAGGGCTCCGATTACATCTTGCGGGTAAACAATAGTGATGTCGTTCGGTTTATCTTTCGGCTCATTTTTAAGAAACAATACCGGCACTATTTTCTTATTCTTTGCAAGAGGAAGTCTGTTGGCCTTTTCAATGAGTTTGCGGTGCAACTCAGATGCAATTTCAGGATTTGTCCATTTGCATTCGCCTACCAACAGCGCTTCGCCGTCGGTCGATTCGGCAATGACATCAAACTCCATCTCTCTGAATGTGCCTTTCTCTTCACCCGCAACGCTTCCCCACCATCTTCCTGCTTCGCCCCAACGGTGCCCGAACAGCAGATTGCCGCTTACTGCCTCACGGCAAAGATGCTCCCAATGTTGTGATATATATCCGGCTGCTTTAGCTTCAATATCTTCCATCACAATATTCTTGCGACCCCGTGCAAGGCTCGACATGTTGGGCATGATGAATGTATAATAGAAGTCCATCATAGGGTCGTTTATGCGGTAGATTCCTTTTTTTGATTTTTTCGGACTTTCTCCGAATGGTATCTCCCGGCGCAGATATGTCATCTGAATCAGACGGTCGAGAGGTGCTGACAATGAAGTGGCATCGCGACCCATTCGGGATGCTATTTCCGACAACCGGGAGGCCCCGCCGGCTATGACTGCCATGAGGGATTCCGACTGCACGGTTGCTGTCAGATCGTCAAGAAACAGTTTCTTGGGTTCATCATAGAGCACCGCTGTCGGGCCGAGCAGCATTCCCCTGATCGCATCCCGCAGGGAGGGATATTCCTCCCTGAGTTCCCAGTATCTTGGCACTCCACCCCATACACTGTATTCCTCCACTGTGGATATGGCGTCCAGACCAAGTCCTTCCTGTAAATAAGGCAACGGGATGGGACGTACATCAATGATGGCATCGGCGCGACCATACAAAGGCTCGCTCTGACTCAGTATCATCTCCTGCATCATCCTTTGTGAACTTCCGCAGATTACAAGATTGTATTTCAATGTTTTGGAGTCAAGAATCCTCTGGATTATGGATGAAAGCCCGGGAGAATGTTTCACCATATATGGAAATTCATCAAGGCATAAGGTGAATTGCCGGTCGGTGAGTCGGTTGAGCATCATGAACAAATCCTCCCAGCTGTCGAACTTGGCCATGCCTATCTCAGGAAACTTTTGCGCCAATAATTCCTGAAGCATTTCAAGTTGTACATTGTCAACTAAATCTCCGGCCATATAATATATGTCGTTGGTCGTAAGCACACGCTTGATAAGTGTTGACTTGCCAAGTCGCCGCCGTCCGAATACAACTACAAATTTTGGCTGTTTTGCATAATCAAGCACTCTTTCCAGTTCTGCTATCTCCTCTTTACGGTCAAGAAATTTCATAATTATTTTTCAAGAAAATTATTTTTCGCAAAAATAATAATAAAATTTGGTTCTGCAAAATTAAAGTGCCGCAATTATCTTATCAAAACGCCCTGCTTTTGTCCGCGCATATATGAAGACGAATTGCTTCTGTCTGAGTATATATGTCGTTTAATTATTGTAAGCTACTTATTGCAGTTGTTCAAACACCTGCAATAGAAAAACTGAGTCGGGGCTGTTGATTTGGAAAGCACCGCTTTCGATGCGGGCATTGATTTGGGGTGCGGTTATCACGGAGTCGTTGTATACGAAGCCCAGCCTTTTCCCTATCAATCGTTCCGTGCCGTCAGCCCAATGCTGCCGTTTTTCAGGTTTCACACGTCCCTGAATCAATAACCGGTCGACGGTATATCCATCGATTACAAAAGTGTCCCTGACTATAGCCAACGCTTCAAAATCCTTCACCGTAGCCAACGGTTTGCCTGCAATCGAATTGTCGGGGTAGTCGGCAACCGGATACCACCCGTCTGCTCTTCCATGCCGCGAACACGCGCAAAGCAGCATGAGCAAAGCCATCAGAAAAGCGATGATTGTTTGCCTGTCCATATAATCTTTCTTTATTTCAATATGCCGGAGTTGACACCTGATTGCTGGGATGCCTCATTGCCCCGTTCAACTTTCTTGCCGAATCCGAGTGTGTATGTCACAGCCAATCGTGCCAGCGCATGGTCGTTGATTGAATATGTCTGTTCGGTCTTGTCATAATACTCACTGTGCATCACGCTTTTGTCGCTGCGCCAATGCCAACGGGCGAAGTTGGCAACCTGCAACTGAAAATTCCAGGTCGCGTTAGCCCACCCGGCTTGAAGTCGGTAAAAAGATTTTGTTTTCATCCAGGTTCCCACCATGCAGCCATCGGGGTATCCTTGCGGTGAGTAATATAATCCTGAGAAGGTCCAGTTTCCCAGAAAGTAGTTTGCCTGAAAAGCATATACCAGCTGAGTCTTGTTCAGATTATATGGCTCGCCGTTATGTACTGATGTCGCATTCAGTTGGGCGGTGAGTTGCAGTTTCCTGTCAAGCAGACGTAAGGTGCCGTATACGCCGTAGTTCCACTGTGAGTATGCCCCGCCCGGTTGCTTGATGGTACGCAATATGCCTGTTGCCGAAGGCGTATAGTCATATACATATCGGTTGTCGACTATCCATGTGTTGGCAAATGCCGAAAGACTGAATACGTTGTTCGGTACAAATGAATAATTGACTCCTGCATCATAACTGCCGTATGAGACAAGGTTGGGATTGCCAGTATAGCTCATCAGCGGATTGCTTTGAACTACGGCGGCTGAGCGGTAGCTTGACGAAGGTATGGATTTGAGATGGTGGAAATCTCCACGGATCGAATGGCTGTCATTGGGAGAATACTGCAATGAGAAGTCAATCCACGGAGCAGCCGAGTTGTCTTTATAGTCCATATATTCCTGCCTGTCCCAATGGTAACCGAACCCAACCATGCCATATATTTTTCCTGTGGAAAGGCTATACTGCACGCCCGGACCCACGCGATAGGTATGGGAGTTGTCGCTTGTGTTTGCCGTTCCTGAATATGTAGTGTTGTTTGTGGTGATTGTTGTCTGTAGCATAGCATTCAGGCTGCCCCATTTGCCGAATGAATGTGTATAGGTAAGGTCTGCCTTGAACTGGTGGGAATCATCCTTCGCAGCATTATAATATTCACCTTTCCCTGCCTCCACATATAGGCTCTTCGTGTTTGTGTGCGAATGAGCGTATGCAGGCGAAAAGGTTATGGTGTTCTTGTCATTAAGTATGAAATTCCAATAACCGTTGTAGGAAATGGAGTTTACGCGATTGGTAGAGCTATTGGAATAATCGGCGCGTTCCGATACCTCCGGAGAATACTGGATAAATCCAGATTGTTCGTTTACCGGCGACCGGTTGAAATCAGCGCCGATCACATTCTGAATGGTGATTTTGTCTGATGAATAGAGAGCCTTGAATGTGGGCCAGTAAGTGTGGTCGCGCCATTTGGCAGCCGTTTGGATGGAGTTGCGTTCGAAGATTTTGAGCGAACCGTCGGCTTGTGGCAGACGGAATGTTTCGTAAATGTCGCTTCCCGCGTGTTTCTCATTGAGATAGAATGCTCCGCCGGCTATGTCAAAAGTCATCCGTTTGTATTGCAACTTGCCGTATACACTGGCCTGTCCCGCATTGGAGGTGTTTTCCCACCCATAGACTTTCACATATCCTCCATATTCATATTTCTGCATTACGAAATTCACAACATGAGCTTTGCCAAGAAAACGGGGATCGGTAGGAAAATCATAATATTCCACTTTCTTTACATCCTGCATGCGCATACCCTCCATGTCCTGTTTGGAAGCCGGGAGGAAATCTATGAAAACATCAACACTCTTGCCTGCCATGTCCTTTATCTCATCATTGGGCGAAACGCGCAGTTGAGGGATAGCCATCCTGTTCAATAGATCGGCGGCAGTCTGCGAAGCGTTCTTCTGCTTTGCGGTCGGAATATAAGTTGACACCTCTGCACCAAGTCGCTGGTTGCGGGCCTCGACAACCACCTCATTCAGTTCTTGCGTCTTTAATGTGTCGGCCTGTTCCTGAGCATAAACAGGCATGGCAGCCATACCCGACAATATGATTGATGTGATAACTTTCGACATATATTTTATTTCAAGATTGCAGATGCCGCTCCAGATTGTTCGCCGACTTCGTTTCCGCGTTGCACTTTCTTGCCGTAGCCGAATGTGTAAGTGGCGGTGAAATTTATGCGGGGGTGTGATGATGTGCCGATGATAGTCTGTCGCTCGCTATAATATGGTGAAATGGTGGCGTTTGTCGCGCCATTCCATCCTTTATTAAAGAAGTTGGCAGCCATGACACGCAGATTCCAGTTAGCGTTGGCCCACCCGATGGTCACACTGTGGAAATTCCGATCCTTGTTTATCCGTGGCGAAGATGTAAACATACTTTTCTGAGGACTTTCATAATAGGCTTGAAAATAGAAACTGTCGAGATAATAGCTGGCCTGAGCCGTCACACGGAACGAATTGCAGTTCTCGTTGAATATGCCGGTTGATTTATAAAACGACTGACTTGGGTTGGCGTATAGCTGAAGTTTTCCGTTGAGCAGTTTCCAGTTGGCGGCTAATCCAATCTCACCATTATAGTAATCACCGTCATTGATATATGACCGCAACAGTGCTTTCCCTTTATCATAGGGAGTATAGACAAGCAACTGACGGTCATACATGCCGAAATAGCGACCGTAGGCACTCATGCCGAAAGCATTTGAAGGCATCCAGGTATATGCAAGGTTGACTGTTGTGTGTCTGCAATTTTCCAATAATGGATTTCCTGTAATATACATCAGTTCATTCTCTCGGAGTAAATCAGATGATTTCCCTGAGATGCCGGGGCTGTTTGTCGCATATTGGAAATATGCGGAAAAACTGTTTTTCTGATTTGGAACATACCGCACATTTATGTGAGTGAACGGATACGTGTCGCTGTTTTTCTGTCCGTTTATGTCACTGTTTTCCCAGGCAAGACCGGCATCAAGATTAACTGATATTTTCTGTGTCTGGAAATTGTAGCCGACCATACCTGCGCCAAAAGCGTTATGGAATTTGTCTTTATATCCGTTGTCTCCGGTGTATTCAAGACGGTTGATGTTGTCGCCATAGTTGCCACCTAACATTACAGAGTGCTTCTGCCCGAAACTTTTCCGGATATACAGATTCAGACGATAGTTGTAGGCGTTCTCTTTAGCATGACGGTATATTGCTGGTTGCTCAGATGCAGCATAATCAGTATAATCGTTGCCGTGGGTATAGTTGAACGAAGGGGAGAAGTCAACAGAATATCCCTTTGGCAGAGCGAAGAAATAGGTACCGGAATAAGCGACTGAGTTGGAACGGTTCGGATTCTTCCTCTCAAATGAATATCCCTCTACTGAATTTGGCGAATACTCCAGCTTGCCGGAATATTCATTTGTAGGTATTTCTAAGTTAGTAAACGCAAGAAGATTGCGTATCTGGATTCTGTCACTGTTATATGTGGCGCGGAAAGTGACAGGATATTGGTTCTGCTTATAATGCGACGATTCAAGTGTTTCCTTCCGGGTTAGCGAAAATTCCTTACCGTCCTCTCCGGTCAAACGGTAAATACCCTCTGTCGTGCTACCGATATGGTGGTTGTTCCAGTTATTGGCGCCGGCATACAGGTCGTAGGTCATCTTCTTGTAAGAGAACTTTGAGAAGATGTTGACACGACTTGACAATCCGACAAGGAAATTTTCATTCGCAGTCACCTTTGTGTAGCCTCCATATGCGTATTCCTGCACGATAATGTTTATCACTCTCTCAGCTCCACGGAAACGAGGGTCGGTAGGAAATTCAAGATATTCCACACGCCTAACATCTGCTGTTCGCAGTCCTTCCATTTCCTCTTTGGAGGCTTCAAGGAAATTGATGTAAATGGCTACGCTGCCGCCAACGTTGTCGGTAACAGTTTCGTCTATCGGATTTATCCTTATCTGAGGTATTGCCATCTGCCGCAGAAGATCCACTGCATTTTGCGCCGCGTTCTTCTGCTTCCCCGAGGGCGTATATGTTGACTTAGCCGATGAAGTGCGTTGCATCTGCGCTTGCACAACGACCTCATTCAGTTCTTGTGTCTTTAACGTGTCGGCCTGCTCCTGCGCATAAACAGGGATGGCAGCCATAGCCGACAATATGATTGATGATGCAATCTTTGTCATAGCCGGATTCATTGTCGTTTGCGGGTTTTGAGTTTGTAGAGGGTGGTGGTTTGGTTGGGATATAGCACCGGATCTTGTGCCGACCATTGCAGCCACATCTCGGTTGGTGTCAACTTCTGAATGAGGCGGTACCCGTCGGTGGAGTTTCCGGCAGTGTAGATGACCGTATAGTTCCCCGTGGTGAAAGACCATTGAAAACTCCTTACGTATTTCTTTACAGACGGATCTTTCAGCGAACCCACCGCAGTCCATCCTTTGGCGTCTTTGCCGAATGAATAAACTGTGGTCTCATCTTCAAATGTCTGTTCATTGCCAAGTCCGTAATCGGCATAAACCACAAGCCATTCCACATCGGTGAGCAAGGCTACGGTATTCTGCTGCCCTTCATCAAGGTAGCCGCTCCGCCCCTCACACGACGGCAATGCCATCATCAGGAAGAGCAGGAAAAAGGTTCCAATTATTTCAGTCGCTTTCATCAGTCCAAAAAAACTTAAGTATTGAAGTTTAAACAACTTCGTTATATTCTATATATGCGGAATAGTGATGCAAATTATATATATGGAGATAGCTGCAATTATCCATGGCACGAAGACCATGATGAAAAGCAACTTGAATCCATTTTTGAAAGAATAGATTTTTCTTCTTTTCTCCAACTCCATTGATTCATACTCCCGCATGGTTTGGTCGATAAAGGGCGCGTTTTTGACAGGACGTATCATTAAATATGCGATGCCGAAACACAAAACAAACATGGCAATGATCAAGGGAATGTTATAACTTTCCAATGAGCCGTAGATGCGCGCACGTAGGAATACAAAAATCAGATAGATTGGAACGAGGGAGAACCCCAAAACACTCGTCATGATTGGATATTCTTCTTCAATACTGACAGGTTGCTTGAAATAAAACTCCGAGGCAGCCATTCGCATAAGAATCCATTTCCTGACAACATTGTTTCGTATTTTTTGCAATATATTCATTTCATGTTTATTTTATGATTCGTAAATAAATTTATACAACTTCTTTGTTAAAACTGAATTAAGCGCAAAGATACAACAAATAAAAATAACAACTCTCAACAAATGTTGAGAATTGTTATTTTTAACACTTTTTATTGCTTCAATCAGTTCTTTGTGTCTGATTGTCTGCTCATCTGCGCGCATGCGCTTGCTGTCAGGGACGTTTCTTATAGTCAGGTTCAAGGCTCATTTTCTGAGCATCATATACGGGTGCGCTTATCTCATTGCCGTTTTCGTCTGAATACGTGATTTTCACAAGACCTCCATTTTCAGCTTTCAAAATGCTTTCCTGATTATTTATGTAATATCACTAGTGTCTCTTAAAGAATGTTAATTAAATTCAAGGTCAAGGGTCGGATG
>JAUNFY010000111.1 GCA_030524805.1 Bacteroidales bacterium
ATCATGTTTAATCATGTTAGATCATGATATATCATGGTGCATCATGAATTACTTGACAAATAGAAAAAAACTAAGATAATGTCTGAAAGATTAGTAGTCACCGGCTCTCAGTGGGGTGACGAGGGAAAAGGTAAAATCACCGACTATTTCGCATGTCGCGCCGACATGGTGGTGCGTTACCAGGGTGGCAACAACGCGGGCCACTCCGTGATGTTCGACGGCCACAAGTATTCCCTCCAGAGCATTCCTTCGGGAATCTTCAACCCGAAGACCGTGAACGTGATGGCCAACGGCATGGTGGTTAACCCTGTATCGGTGATAGCCGAGCTTGAGAAACTGCACGCACAAGGTATCACCGACTATCAGCTTTACATCTCCGACCGCGCCGCCATGGTGATGCCCTGGCACAGCATGCTCGACGGAGCGAGCGAAAGCCTCAAGGGAGATGCCAAGATCGGCACCACCAAGAAAGGTATCGGCCCGGCCTATACCGACAAGTATTCGCGCCTCGGCCTGCGCATGGGCGACCTTCTTGACCCTGAATACTTCGCAGAGCGCCTGAAAGCCGCCCTCGAGGTGAAGAACATGGAGCTCAAGATGTACGGTCTCGAACCCCTCGACTATCAGCAGGTCTACGACCAGTATATGGAAATAGCCAAAGTACTCGGCCACCGCATCTGCGACACGAGCCTCCTCATCGACGAGGCCATCCACTCCGACGCGAAGATACTCTTCGAAGGCGCCCAGGGCATGATGCTCTGCATCGACCACGGCACCTACCCCTACGTGACCTCCTCTTGCCCTTCGGCTGCAAGCATCTCGCAGGGAGCCGGCATCGCCCCGAAATGGATCGAGAACGTAGTGGGCGTGGCAAAGGCATATTGCACCCGCGTAGGCGAAGGCCCGTTCCCGACCGAACTTTTCGACGAGACAGCACACGAAATCCGCGAACGCGGCCATGAATACGGCACCGTCACCGGTCGCCCGCGCCGCATCGGCTGGTTCGACGCCGTGGTGGCCCGCTACACCTCGCGCCTTGCAGGCATCGACTACTGGTCGCTGATGCTTTTCGACGTTCTCTCCGGCCTCGACAAGGTGAAGATCTGCGTGGCATACGAGATTGACGGCGAGCAAGTGATGGCACCCCCCAGCACTATCCACCGCCTTGCAAAATGCAAGCCCGTATATATCGAGATGGACGGCTGGAAAGAAGACATCACCGGCTGCCGCAGCTTCGACGAACTGCCCGAGGCAGCGAAGGCCTACGTGCGCAAGGTTGAGGAACTGACCGCAACCCCCGTGGGCATCATCTCGGTAGGCCCCGACCGCACCCAGACCATCATGATCGCTGATGAGCTGAAGAAATTCTAAATAATTTTGAATGTTGAATTTTTAATATTGAATTGGCTTCGCGCTAATGAAAGAATATGATTCTTGACATTCAACATCAATTCAACATTCAAAATTAAACATTCAACATCCAACATTCAACATTGAATAAGATGAGTTTTATAGATGAAAAGATAGCGATGGAAGGCTACACGTTTGACGACGTGCTTCTCATTCCCGCATATTCTGAAGTGATTCCGAGTGAAGTACATCTCGCCACGCGCTTCTCACGCAACATAGAGCTTAACATTCCGTTCGTGTCTGCCGCCATGGACACCGTGACCGAATCAGAAATGGCAATCGCGATAGCGCGCCAGGGCGGTATCGGCGTCATCCACAAAAACATGAGCATCCAGGCCCAGGCCGATCAGGTGCGCCGTGTGAAACGTGCTGAGAGCGGAATGATCTACGACCCTGTCACCATCAAGGGCGACCAGACAGTGGGCGACGCACTCCAGCTGATGCACGACAACCGCATCGGCGGCATTCCGGTGGTGGATGCCGAGGGCAAACTTGAAGGAATCGTCACCAACCGCGACCTCCGCTTCCAGAAAGACATGTCGATCCTCATCAAGGACGTCATGACCAAGGAAAACCTCATCACTACCACCAACCCCAGCCTTTCGGAAGCATCGGAGATACTGCTGCGCCACAAGATCGAGAAACTCCCCGTGGTGGACGCCAACGGCAAGCTGGAAGGACTCATCACCTACCGCGACATCACCAAGATCAAGGATTATCCCAATGCCGCCAAAGACTCCAAGGGTCGTCTGCGCGTGGCTGCGGGCGTAGGCGTGACTTCCGACACTCTTGAGCGCGTGAAGGCACTCGTGGAGGCAGGAGCCGACGCTGTGGTGATCGACACGGCACACGGACATAGCCAGAACGTGGTCAACACACTCAAGAAAGTGAAAGCCACATATCCCGAACTCGACGTTGTGGTAGGCAATATCGCAACCGCCGACGCCGCCCTCTACCTTATCGAGGCAGGAGCCGACGGCATCAAGGTGGGCATCGGTCCGGGCTCCATCTGCACAACCCGCATCGTGGCCGGAGTGGGCGTTCCGCAGCTGACAGCCATCTTCGAGGCAGCCAAGGCAGCGCATTCACTGGGAGTGCCTGTGATCGCCGACGGCGGTCTGCGCTATTCGGGCGACGTGGTGAAGGCACTTGCAGCCGGCGGCGACTGCGTGATGATGGGCAGCATGTTTGCGGGCACCGAGGAGTCGCCCGGCGAAACCATCATCTACAACGGACGTAAGTTCAAGTCCTACCGCGGCATGGGCAGCATCTCGGCAATGCAGGCCGGATCGAAAGACCGCTACTTCCAGAGCGAGAAGACCGACAGCAGCAAATTCGTGCCGGAAGGCATCGAGGCACGTGTGCCTTACAAGGGCACTCTCAGCGAGACTGTATATCAGCTCGTAGGCGGTCTGCGCAGCGGCATGGGCTATGTGGGCGCTCCCGACATCCAGCACCTCCACGAAGCCAAATTCGTGAAGATCACCTCCGCCGCCGTGATCGAAAACCATCCGCACGACGTGACAATAACCAAAGAAGCCCCCAACTACACACGTGGTAACTAATTCAAATTTGGGCATTAGCCCAAATTTGAGGTTCATGGGTTTATATGTTTATCATTTCCGATTGCACACAGCAATAAAGGAAAAGAGAATCAAGAAATGGAAAGAATACTTATAATTGACTTTGGAAGCCAATACACACAGCTGATTGCCAGAAGGGTGAGAGAGCTCAACGTGTATTGCGAGATCCATCCCTTCCACAAGATTCCCGCTATCGACGGCGACGTGAAGGGAGTGATCCTTTCGGGCAGCCCCTATTCGGTCAACGACCCCCAGGCTCCCAAGCCATCGCTCGACGCCTTCAAAGGACGCCTGCCGCTGCTTGGCGTCTGCTACGGCGCACAGCTGCTCGCCCAGATGGCCGGCGGCTCAGTGAAAGGCGCCCCCAGCCGCGAATACGGCAGGGCGATGCTCACAGTGGTTGACAACGACGACCCCCTGATGCACGGCCTCCCCTCACCCACCCAGGTGTGGATGAGCCACGGCGACACCATCACCGACATCCCCGAATCATTCCACATCATCGGAAGCACGGAGAACGTGAAGGTGGCAGCCTACCGCATCGAGGGCGAACAGAGCTGGGGAATCCAGTTCCACCCGGAAGTGTACCACTCGACCGACGGCACCCAGCTTCTCAGCAACTACGTGCTCGGCATCTGCGGATGCTCCGGCACATGGAGTCCCGACTCATTCATCGAGACCACAGTGGCCGAACTGAAGGCCAAGATCGGCGACGACCAGGTGATACTCGGCCTCTCGGGCGGCGTTGACTCCACCGTGGCAGCCGTATTGCTCAACAAGGCTATCGGCCACAAGCTGCAGTGCATCTTCGTCAACAACGGTCTGCTTCGCCTCAACGAATTTGAGGGAGTGCTCGAGCAATACAAGGGCATGGGCCTCAACGTGAAAGGCGTGGACGCCAGCGAGAAGTTCTATGCCGACCTGGCCGGAGTGACCGACCCTGAAGGAAAGCGCAAGATCATTGGCCGCGACTTCATCGAGGTCTTCAACGAAGAGGCTCAGAAATTCGGCGACGCGCGCTGGCTTGCCCAGGGCACAATCTATCCCGACGTGATCGAGAGCGTGAGCGTCAACGGCCCCTCCGCCACCATCAAGTCGCACCACAACGTGGGCGGTCTGCCGGAGAAGATGAACCTCAAGATAGTGGAACCGCTCCGCCTTCTCTTCAAAGACGAAGTGCGCCGTGTGGGCAAAGCGCTCGGCATCGACCCGCTGCTGCTCGGCCGCCATCCCTTCCCGGGTCCGGGCCTCGGCATCCGCATCCTCGGCGAAGTTACGGCTGAGAAAGTGAAGGTGCTTCAGCAGGCCGACGACATCTTCATCTCCAACCTGCGCGAAGCCGGCCTCTACGACCAGGTGTGGCAGGCAGGCGTGATGCTCCTCCCGGTGCAGAGCGTGGGCGTGATGGGCGACGAACGCACCTACGAACGCTGCTGCGCGCTGCGCGCCGTGGTATCGACCGACGGCATGACCGCCGACTGGGTGCATCTGCCCTACGAGTTCCTGGCGAAGGTGAGCAACGAGATCATCAACAAGGTTCGCGGCATCAACCGCGTAGTCTACGACATCTCCTCGAAGCCGCCAGCCACTATAGAGTGGGAGTGATTACGGCTCTATCCGCATAGGAAGAGGTTGCCTTTCGGGGCGACCTCTTTTTTTTGCGGGGGGACGCTTGGGGATATTTTGGAGAATCATGGGGAAGCTTGGGG
>JAUNFY010000112.1 GCA_030524805.1 Bacteroidales bacterium
TGGGGAATCATGGGTATTCATGGGAATACATGGAGGATCATGAATTTCTTTCAAAAGAATTCTCAATTAAAGGAATCTCCTCCGTATTTTTCTTTCGGGAATGAAATGAGCCGGACATCAAGGTCGCGCACCCTGACGTCGAGTGCATTCTCATTGTATATGCCGTAGCTCTTTCCGCGGAGCCACCCTTCGCCGTCGCAGGGGCGGCGGTCGTAGACTCCTTTCTCGAAAGGTGTCACGTCCACAAGGTCGATCCTGACGTTGTCAAGCAGTATGTCGCGTATTTTACCGGGGGTGTCGCACCCGATGAAGATGCCGTTTTCCGACTTGGCGAAGATGTTGATGAACCGGATGTCTTTCACTTCTCCGCAGGCTCCCTTTGTGGCGCCTTTGGGGAATCTCCAGCCTGCATCCTTATGATTGCCTATGGCCCGGGGGTAAGAAGTGATGTAGATCGGCTCCGACTGTCCCCACCACACTTCGGAGAAGAGGTGGCAGTCGAGGATGATGTTGGAGAAGACAACGTTTTCCACTGTCCCCTCGTCGCGGTTCTGGATACCGATGCCGCGGTTGGAGTCGCGGATGATGCAGTTGTCAAACACCACGTCGCTTATCCTGTCCATGTTTTCCGAGCCTATCTTCACCGCGCATGAGCGGGAGGTCATGATGCAGTTGCTCACGGTTATGTCGTAGCAAGGGCCGTATTCTTCAAATTCACGGCGGTTTTTGAGGCAGATGCAGTCGTCGCCGCTCTCTATGTAGCAGTCGGAGATTCTCACTTTATGCGAATGGTCGATGTCGATGCCGTCGCCGTTGCGCACTTTAAGGTTGTTGAGCAGGGATATGCCCTTCACCACGACGTCGTGGCAGCCCACAAGATGTATGGTCCAATAGGCGGAGTTAGCCACAGTGACATCGTTGATGCGCACTCCCTCGCATCCCGTGAGCGTAAGCACGTGGGGACGCGGATCGAATGTGCTCACCGGTTTGAGCTCGAAGGAGTCGTCGAGTTCGGCTCCCATGAAAGCCACGGCATTTCCGTCGATGCGGCCGGTGCCGCTGATGCTCACATTCTTCAGGGAGTCGCCCGATATCCACATCATCCCTTCCCCTTCGTTGCCCCGGAAGGCGCTCTCCTTATATATAGACTCGTCGGGGTTGGCGAGGAGAGTGGCGTTGGGCGCCATGAAGAGGTTGATGTTGCTGCGCAGATGTAGCGGTCCGCTCATGAAAGTATGGCCCGAAGGGAAGGTCACGGTGCCGCCGCCGGTGGTCGAGCATCGGTCGATGGCCTGCTGTATGGCAGCGGCGTCGTCGGCGATTCCGTCGCCTTTGGCTCCGAAGTCAATCACATTGACGTCGGCGGCTTGTGCCGATGCGGCTATGGCCGCAAGAGTAATAAAAGCAATATGTAGTCGGTTAGTCATCATAATTATTTATCCGGAATTTAAATCAAAAAAAAGCCTATCCCCTTGTCGTAGGTTTCGCTATGCGGCGAAATGATGGTCAATAATGAAAACTGCTACCTCCGAGAAACTCACGGAGCAGCGACGTGTGGGGTATCTGGTCGCTCGGTATCGGGTCGAAATACTCCAGAAAACGCAGCAGGCGGTAGGCGTTGCTGTATTGCTCCACATTGTGGGGCACCTGCCGCAGCAATGGCTCGGCATATTCCTTCATCACTCCGAGTTCGAAGATGAGCGAGGAGTTGAAGGTGGCGTCGGCGTTTTCCTGGAAGGGGAAGATCCATTTCTCTTCGCCTCGTCTCACCGATGGCCAGCGCCTGATGGTGTCGAGCGCCGAGGTGCTGCGGTAGCGGTAGTCGCGCACTATTCGGCGCAGCAGCCGGTTGTCGTTGGGCGAGATCCAGTTGTGGTCGTCGATCGAGAGGGTGGTGAGCGCCGACACATATATCTTGAATATGCTTGATGCCGAGATGGAAGAGGTGAGCTCCGGATTCAGGCCGTGGATGCCTTCGAGTATCAGCACGTCGGTAGGCCGCATCTGCATCTTCTTCGGCTTTTCTATTCTCGCTCCAAGTTCGAAGCTGTAGGTGGGGAGGTTGACTTCCTCTCCAGCAAGCAGGCGGGTCAGGTCGGAATTTAGGCGTGTGAGGTCGAGGGCGTAGAGGCTTTCGTAGTCGTAGTCGCCGCTTTCATCGCGCGGTGTGACGTGGCGGTCTACGAAATAGTCGTCGAGCGAGATCATCTTCGGGGTGACGAGCCGCGTCATCAGCTGGATGGCGAGGCGTTTGCATGTGGTGGTCTTGCCCGACGACGACGGCCCGGCAAGCAGCACTATCTTTGCGCCGCTGTCTACGATGCGGTCGGCAATGCTGCCTATCTGGCGCTCGTGCATGGCCTCGGCCACGTTGATGAGGTCTCTCACCGTGCGGCGACGCACCGACATATTGAGCTGCCCTACGTTGCGCACCTTCACCACCTCGTTGAAGTGCATGTAGTCGGTGAAGGCCTTGAACATCTTGTCCTGGTGCTCCGGAGCGAGAGGACGGTCGGGTGCGGCAGGATCCTTACCCATCAGGATGAAGCCGTCGGCGTAGGGGTGGAGGGCGAAGACATCGGCATAGCCCGTGGAGGGCGGAAGAGCCCCGTAGTAGCTGTCGGCGAGTCCGTCGAGTGTATAATAGGTGGTGTAGAGTTGCGATGTTGTCTCGAAGAGCAGCACCTTGCTGTCGAGGTGCTGTTGCCTGAACTGCGGAAGCACGTCAGCTGTGAGACGTTCCTGCC
This sequence comes from Bacteroidales bacterium, assembly GCA_030524805.1. Taxonomy (GTDB): domain Bacteria; phylum Bacteroidota; class Bacteroidia; order Bacteroidales; family Muribaculaceae; genus Lepagella. The sequence goes on from JAUNFY010000112.1 coordinate 2,748, forward strand.
TGATGAAGGGGAGGTCGGCGGCTGCGAGTTCGTGCATACGCTTTTCCAGGTTTCCGACCATTGCCGGGGTGAGCGCTATCGGCCGGAGCGGTTTGTCGTCGCTGGCCGGTGTTGCCGGGAAGATGCGGCAGAAGTAGCCGCGGAAGATGCTGTGCTCGATGCGAAGTTGGCTTTCGCCGAATTGCTCGCTCACTGCTTTATAGAGCATGAAGCAAAGCGCCCTGGTGTAGACGCGGCGCCCCGATTCGCTGAGGTCGTCGAGATATTCCACCTGCTTCGGCGAGTAGATGGCAAACCGAAGGTCTTCCGATTTGTTGTTGACAAGGCACGATATCGGACGGAACGGAAGTTCAACCCGTCGCTCCTCAAGAATCCGGAGCGGTGTGGTGCCCCCCTCTATCTCTATATATTGGTTCAGATTTTTGATATATGCTTCCATGGTTGCAGGTGTTTTATGGGGTTTTTCAGTGCAAAGATAAGAATTTTAATTGGAAATGTGTAAAAAAATGCGGAAAAATTTGGTGGATTGAAAAATTGGCATTAACTTTGCACCCGAAAACGCCGGCAAGGAGCTTTTCCAAGTCGGAAGATTCGCCTGAGGGGCCCATTCGTCTATCGGTTAGGACGAGAGATTTTCATTCTCTAAAGAGCAGTTCGACTCTGCTATGGGCTACTAATAATAAATCAAGATTCGCCGGCCGCATCCGGGCTTCATCTGCGAAGCATGTCTCCGGAGGCAGCATGGTAGAAATTAAAAAAGAACTATTTATAGAAATGGCAAATCATAAGTCATCACTTAAGAGAATCCGTCAGGCTGAAAAGCGCAGACTCGAAAATCGCTACTGGGCAAAGACTGCTCGTAACGCTGTCCGCAAAGTTCGCAAGATGGAAGATGCAGCCGAAGCTCAGGCTGCCTACAACAAGGTCAGCGCCCTTCTCCAGCGTCTTGGCCGCAAGAATGTAATCTCGAAGAACAAAGCAGCCAACCTCTGCAGCGGTCTTCAGATGCACATCAACAAGCTCACAGCTGCTGCAAAATAATATTTCAGCCGGCTGAATGTTGGCCCATTCGTCTATCGGTTAGGACGAGAGATTTTCATTCTCTAAAGAGCAGTTCGACTCTGCTATGGGCTACTCCCCAAATCCATCCTATCCCCCGAGACCCGTTGTCTTCCCCGAGACGCGGGTCTCACTTTTTTTATATATCTACTTTCGTACGCCATCGGAAAAGCTGCCGTGAAGGAAAGTCGCTAAGAAGCGTCGCTATTTAATGGCGACATAAAATGGTGCTGAAGAGCGGCGGCAGGAAGTGTGGATGTGAAATGGCGATTTTCAATCGCTAACCCCTCCAAAAGAATTTTGCCGGAAGATATGCTTCATAAGAATCCCGCCGGAAAGCCGGAAAGCGGAGGATGGCGGATGTGGAGGCCGCTGAAATGCGATGGAGCAGGATGTAGTGATATCGGTTACTGCGCCCTGAAGTATTTTTCCGGAATTAGCAACACGACGATCCGGCCGAATTTCAAGATGTCGCATCCTGCGCTGGTGTATTTTTAAGAAAAATGTACCCCAAGATGGTGGAATTTTAAGTTGGAAGCCCCTGCGAAGGCGTATTTTTAAAGGTAGCAGGTACTCCGAGATGGCGGGATTTGAAGATGGTAGCCCCTGCGAAGGCGCATTTTTGAAGATAGCAGGCACTCCGAGAAGGCGGAATCAAGAGAAATTTTAGTCATCTTCCAAATAAAAAGTAAGGAAAAGAACCGCACAAAGCTCCGGCAGCCCTCCCGAAAAGGAGGCTTCCGGGGCTTTTTTCATCAAGAAAAATGAAGGCGCCCCGAAAGAAAACAACGCGGAGCGGGCAAAAAGGGTTCGAGAGGCGTGGAAGTCTTAACAAACCGAAAGATATTTTAACATTTATTGATTTCACACGGATTC